>NZ_JBHVEU010000044.1:0-30787 GCF_042802075.1 Kitasatospora sp. NPDC057518 | reverse complement strand
GGATCACCCCCGGCCGGGCCGCCCGGGGGCCCGCGGGGGGGGGGGGGAGGGGGTGCCTTTGGTCGCGGAATGGGAGGACGGGGGGGCGGTGGGGGACGGGGGCGCGGAGTGGACGGCCGGGGCCGGCGCGGTCCCGGCCGGGCGGTCGCCGCCGCTCGGCGATCCGGGCAGGAGCAGGGCCGCGCCCGTGGCGATGGCGGCCACCGCCGCCACGGCCGCGGCCCCGGTGAGGGCGGTGCGCCGGCGGACCGTGCGCCGGATTCCGGCGGCGTCGATCACGGGGGTGGCGGTGGTGTCGGCGAACAGGGTCATGGCGGCGAGGAGTTCCTTGTCGAAGTCGGAGTCGGGGTCGGGCCCTGGAGTGGGGACGGGGTCCTGGGGCGGGAAGCGGATCATCACGCACCTTCACGCGGGGTCGACGACGCGGACGGGGCGTCCTGCCTGGGCAGCGCGGCCCGCAGTTTCGCGAGCCCGCGGGAGAGTTGCGAGCGCACGGCGCCCGGGGAGATGTCGAGGGTCTGCGCGATCTCCCGGTCCCCCAGGTCGTGGAGGTAGTACAGGACGACCACGGTGCGCATCCCCATCGGCAGGGTGTGCAGCGCCGCGACGAGTTCGGCGCGCAGTTCCACCGACCGGTAGGCGTCGCGGGGGTCGGGGTGTTCGACGGCGGGCTCCGGCGCGGGGCGTTCGCCCGAGCGGTGCAGGCGCCGCCAGCGGTCGTTGGCCAGGTTCACGAGGATCCGGCGCACGTACGCCTCGGGCACCTCGGCGCGCGCGACCCGCCGCCAGTGCCGGCAGGCCCGTTCCAGGGCCTCCTGGACGAGGTCCTCCGCGGTGTGGGCGTCGCCGGTGAGCACGTACGCCGTGCGGAACAGCGCGCCCGAACGCTGTTCCACGAACTCGACGAAGTCGATCCCGGGACTGCCCCTGCGCAGCCTCACCCGTGGCCTCACTCTCTGCCGCCGTCTTTTCCACCCCCTTGACGGCGCCCGCCCGCCGGCTGCTGCACGGCGGGCCGGGAAGTGACGCGGCTCACAGCGGGCCCGGCGGCCTCCCCCGGCTGCGGATGTCAGACCCCGGGTGCAGACTCGCAGGTGGCCGGGGTCCGACCCGGGCACGCCCGGCCGTCCCTCCGTCGAAGGGCACCCCGCACATGCTCACCACCGACTTCCCCATCGGCTCGCCCTGCTGGATCGACCTGGGCAGCCCGGACATCCCCGCCACCGCCGGGTTCTACAACCAGGTGTTCGGCTGGACGTTCCTGGAGATCCCCGGGACCGGCGGCTACGGGTTCGTCCAGCTGGACGGCAGGACCGTCGGCGCCATCGGCCACCTCGACCAGGGCGCGCGGTCCGCGTGGACGACGTACTTCCGCACCGCCGACGCGGACGCCACCACCAAGGCGGCCGAGCAGGCCGGCGCCGGCGTCCGGGTGCCGCCGTCGGACGTCATGCAGGAGGGTCGGTTCGCCGCGCTCACCGACCCGCAGGGCGCCGATTTCGCCGTCTGGCAGGCGGGGAGCACCAAGGGGCTGGACGCGGTGTCCGAGGAGGGCGCCCTGGTCTGGGCCGAGCTGCACACCTCCGCCCCGGACGTCGCCTTCGCCTTCTACGAGAAGCTGTTCGGCTGGCGGGTGGAGAACTTCGAGCCGTCGCCGGGGATGAGCTACCGGGTGGTCTCCACCGCCGAGGGCGACCAGCAGGCGACCAGCTTCGGCGGCATCGCGCCGACCATGGCCCCGGCGCAGCCGTCCGCCTGGACGCCGTACTTCGCGACCGCGGACGTGGACGCGCGGGTGACCAAGGCGACGGCGGCCGGTGGCTCGGTGCTGATGGGGCCCGAGAATGTGAAGAACGTCGGCCGGATCGCGTGGGTCGCGGACCCGAACGGCGCCCCCTTCGCGCTGATCAAGGGCGACCCGAACCAGGCCTGAGCGAAGGAACAACGGACACGGTGCCTGTTCGCGTTCGCAAAACGCGCTCGCGAACAAGCACCGCGAAAAACTCACCGCACCGGGTGCCCTGCCTCCCGCAGCGCGCCCTTGACCTCGCCGATCCGCAGGTCCCCGAAGTGGAACACGCTGGCGGCCAGCACCGCGTCCGCGCCCGCGTCGACGGCCGGCGCGAAGTCCGCGAGCTTGCCCGCGCCGCCGGAGGCGATCACCGGCACCGAGACGCTCTTGCGCACGGCCCGGATCAGCTCCAGGTCGTAGCCGTCCTTGGTGCCGTCCGCGTCCATCGAGTTGAGCAGGATCTCGCCCGCGCCCAGTTCGGCGGCGCGGCCCGCCCAGGCGACGGCGTCGAGCCCGGTGCCCTGCCGCCCGCCGTGGGTGGTGACCTCGAAGCCGGACTCGGTCTCCGTCCCGGGCGGGCAGCGCCGGGCGTCCACCGAGAGCACCAGGACCTGCCGCCCGAACCGCTGGGCGATCTCGCGGACCAGCTCCGGCCGGGCGATGGCCGCGGTGTTGACGCCGACCTTGTCGGCGCCGGCCCGCAGCAGCTTGTCGACGTCCTCGACGGCCCGGATGCCGCCGCCCACCGTGAGCGGGATGAAGACCTGTTCGGCGGTGCGGCGGACCACGTCGTAGGTGGTCTCCCGGTCGCCGGAGGAGGCGGTGATGTCGAGGAAGGTCAGCTCGTCGGCGCCCTCGGCGTCGTAGAGCTTGGCCATCTCGACCGGGTCGCCGGCGTCGCGCAGGTTCTGGAAGTTGACGCCCTTGACCACCCGCCCGGCGTCCACGTCCAGGCAGGGGATGACACGTACTGCGAGGGTCACGGCTGTTCGCCTTCCACAACTTCCAGGGCTTCCGAGGCTTCCGGGACGTCCGAAACTTCCGGGGCGTCCGGGATTTCCGGGGCTTCCAGGGTCTTTGCCAGTCCGGACCGGTACGCGTCGAGTTCGACCTCGACCAGCATCCGGGAGTCGATCAGCCCGTCGACCACCACCATGGTGGCCACCGGGCGTGCGGCGTCGAAGAGTTCGCGGTGGGCGCGGCCCACCTCCTCGGCGTCGCGGACGTGGGTGATGTACATCCGGGTGCGGACCACGTCGTCGGTGGTCAGACCGTACGCGGCCAGGGCGGTGAGCCCGACGCCGAACGCGGCGAGGGTCTGCCGGTACGGGTCGCCCTCGTGCTCGATCCGGCCGTCCACCCAGGCGGTGGAGCCGGCCACGTGCACGTGGTCGCCCGCGGCGACGGCCCGGGAGTAGCCGAACTCGTCCTCCCACGGGGAGAATCCGCCGACCCGACCGGCCACGACCCGACCGGCCACGACCTGCCCGGCCTCGCCCCGACCGGCTACGACCTGCCCGCGTACGATCCGACCGTCCGTCATCCTGAAACCGCCTCCAGGGCCTCTTCGAGGGTGAACTTCTGCTCGTAGAGTGCCTTGCCCACGATGGCGCCCTCGACACCCTCGCCCACGAGCGAGGCGATGGCGCGCAGGTCGTCGAGCGAGGAGACGCCGCCGGAGGCGACCACGGGCCGGTCGGTCGCGGCGCAGACGTCGCGCAGCAGCTGGAGGTTGGGGCCGGTCAGGGTGCCGTCCCGGTTGACGTCGGTGACGACGTAGCGGGCGCAGCCCTCCGCGTTCAGCCGGGCCAGCACGTCGAAGAGCTGGCCGCCGTCGCGGGTCCAGCCGCGGCCGCGCAGGGTGGTGCCGACCACGTCCAGGCCGACGGCGATCTTGTCGCCGTGCTCGGCGATGGCCTTGGCGACCCACTCCGGGGCCTCCAGGGCGGCGGTGCCGAGGTTGACCCGGGTGCAGCCGGTGGCGAGCGCGCGGGCGAGCGACTCGTCGTCGCGGATGCCGCCGGACAGCTCGACCTTGACGTCCAGCTGTCCGGTGACCTCGCGCAGCAGCTCGTAGTTGCTGCCGGTGCCGAAGGCGGCGTCGAGGTCGACCAGGTGCAGCCACTCGGCGCCGGCGTTCTGCCAGGCGAGGGCGGCGGCGAGCGGCTCGCCGAAGGAGGTCTCGGTGCCGGAGGCGCCCTTGACCAGGCGGACGGCCTGGCCGTCACGGACGTCGACGGCGGGCAGCAGTTCGAGGCTCATCAGAGATCCAACTCTCAGAAAGTCAGAGGGTGTTGACCCAGTTGGTCAGCAGGGCGGCGCCGGCGTCGCCGGACTTCTCGGGGTGGAACTGGGTGGCCCACAGCGGGCCGTTCTCGACGGCCGCGACGAACGGCTGCCCGTGGGTGGCCCAGGTGACCAGCGGCGGGTTGATCCGCGCGCTGTGGGTCTCCAGCTCCCAGTGCCGCACCCCGTAGGAGTGCACGAAGTAGAAGCGGGTCTCCGGGTCGAGGCCGGCGAACATCCGGCTGCCCTCGGGGACGTCCACGGTGTTCCAGCCCATGTGCGGGACGACGGGGGCCTCCAGCGGCTCGACGACGCCCGGCCACTCGTCGCAGCCGGCCGTCTCCACGCCGTGCTCGACCCCCTTCTCGAAGAGGATCTGCATGCCGACGCAGATGCCCATGACCGGTCGGCCCCCGGCGAGCCGGCGGCCGATGATCCAGTCCCCGCGGACGGACTTGAGCCCGCGCATGCAGGCCTCGTAGGCGCCCACCCCGGGGACGAGCAGGCCGTCCGCGGCCATCGCGGTGTCGTAGTCGGAGCTGACCGTGACGTCCGCCCCGGTCCGCTCCAGGGCGCGCTGCGCGGAGCGGAGGTTGCCGGAGCCGTAGTCGAGGACGACGACGTTCTTGCCCATGTTCAGGTGTCCAGTCTCTCTACGGCGGGTGTTACAGGCGCATGAGGCCGGAGGCCAGGCACATCACGGCGCCGAAGGCCAGCACCAGGATGACGCTCTTCGACTGCTTCTGCTTCCAGAAGGAGATGACTCCGCCGGCCAGGAAGAGGCCGACGAAGATGAGGATCATCGCAGTATTGCTCACAGCGCACCCTTGGTGGACGGGAGGATTCCGGCCGCGCGCGGGTCGCGCTCGGCGGCGTAGCGCAGCGCCCGGGCCAGCGCCTTGAACTGGCACTCCACGATGTGGTGCGCGTTGCGCCCGTACGGCACGTGGACGTGCAGCGCGACCTGCGCCTGGGCCACGAAGGACTCCAGGATGTGCCGGGTCATCGTGGTGTCGTACGAGCCGATCATCGGGGCGATGCCCTCGGGCTCGGTGTGCACCAGGTACGGCCGGCCGGAGAGGTCCACGGTGACCTGGGCGAGCGACTCGTCCAGCGGCACTGTGCAGTTGCCGAAGCGGTAGATGCCCACCTTGTCGCCGAGCGCCTGCTTGAAGGCGGCGCCGAGCGCGAGGGCGGTGTCCTCGATGGTGTGGTGGGTGTCGATGTGCAGGTCGCCGTCGGTCTTGACGGTGAGGTCGAACAGGCCGTGCCGGCCGAGCTGGTCGAGCATGTGGTCGTAGAAGCCGACGCCGGTGGAGATGTCGGTCCTCCCGGTGCCGTCGAGGTCTATCTCGACCAGGACCGAGGTCTCCTTGGTGGTGCGCTCGACGCGTCCGATGCGGGACATGGGGTTAGAGCTCCTTGATCACAGAACGGACGGCGTCCAGGAAGGCGTCGTTCTCGGCGGGCGTGCCGGCGGTGACGCGCAGCCACCCGGGGACGCCGTTGTCGCGGACCAGGACGCCCTGGTCGAGGATGGCCTGCCACACCGCGTGGGTGTCGGCGAAGCGGCCGAACTGGACGAAGTTGGCGTCCGAGTCGGTGACCTCCAGGCCCATCCCCCGCAGCGCGTCGACCAGCCGGTCGCGCTCCTGCTTGAGCCGCCCGACGTACCCGAGCAGGGTGTCGGTGTGCTCCAGGCAGGCCAGCGCGGTGGCCTGGGTGACGGCCGACAGGTGGTACGGCAGGCGCACCAGCTGGACGGCGTCCACCACGGCCGGGTCGGCGGCCAGGTAGCCCAGGCGCAGGCCGGCCGCGCCGAAGGCCTTGGACATGGTGCGGCTGACCACCAGGTTGGGGCGGCCCTCGATCAGCGGCAGCAGCGAGGCGCGGTGCGAGAACTCGACGTACGCCTCGTCCACCACGACCAGGCTGGGCCGGGCGGCCTGCGCGGCCTCGTACAGCCGCAGCACGGTGTCGGCGTCCACGGCGGTGCCGGTCGGGTTGTTGGGCGAACAGATGAACACCACGTTCGGCCGGTGCTCCGCGATGGCGGTGACGGCGGCGTCCACGTCGATGGTGAAGTCGTCGTTGCGCGGGCCGGAGATCCAGGCGGTGCCGGTGCCCCGGGAGATCAGCGCGTGCATCGAGTACGAGGGCTCGAAGCCGAGCGCGCTGCGGCCGGGGCCGCCGAAGGTCTGCAGCAGCTGCTGGAGCACCTCGTTGGAGCCGTTGGCGGCCCAGACCTGCTCCCGGGCGACCGGGAAGCCGGTGGTCTTCCCGAGGTACGCGGCGAGGCCCTCGCGCAGCTCGACCGCGTCCCGGTCGGGGTAGCGGTTCAGCCCGCGGGCGGCCTCGGCGACGCGCTCGGCGATCCGGGCGACCAGCTCCTCGGGCAGCGGGTACGGGTTCTCGTTGGTGTTCAGCTGGACGGGCACGTCCAGCTGCGGCGCGCCGTACGGGGACTGGCCGCGCAGCTCGTCCCGGATCGGCAGGTCGTCGATGGCAGTCACGATCCCGGAACCGTCCAATCGAAGCGAGCCTTGATGGCGTCCCCGTGCCCCGGCAGGTCCTCGGCGTTCGCCAGGTTGACCACGTGCGCGGCGACGTCCGCCAGCGCCTCCCGGTCGTACTCGACGACCTGGACGCCGCGCAGGAAGGTCTGCACCGACAGCCCGGAGGAGTGGCAGGCGCAGCCGCCGGTCGGCAGCACGTGGTTGGAGCCGGCCGCGTAGTCGCCCAGCGAGACCGGGGTCCAGCGGCCGATGAAGATCGCGCCGGCGTTGACCACCCGGGCGGCCACCGCGTGGGCGTCGCGGGTCTGGATCTCCAGGTGCTCGGCCGCGTACGCGTTGACCACGGCGAGGCCCTGCTCCAGGTCGTCGACCAGGATGATGCCGGACTGCCGGCCGCCGAGCGCCTCGGCCACCCGCTCGCCGTGCTTGGTCCGCGCGACCTGCACGGCCAGCTCGGCCTCGACCGCGTCGGCGAGCGCCGGGGAGTCGGTGACCAGCACCGAGCCGGAGGTCGGGCCGTGCTCGGCCTGGCTGATCAGGTCGGCGGCGACGTCGGACGGCAGCGCGCTGTCGTCGGCGAGGACGGCGATCTCGGTCGGGCCGGCCTCGGAGTCGATGCCGATCCGGCCGGCGAAGTAGCGCTTGGCGGCGGCCACGTAGATGTTGCCGGGGCCGGTGACCACGTTCACCGGCGCGCACTCCTCGGTGCCGAGGGCGAACATCGCGACCGCCTGGGCGCCGCCGACGGAGTAGACCTCGTCCACGCCGAGCAGCGCGCAGGCCGCCAGGATGGCCGGGTGGACGCTCCCCCCGAACTCCTTCTGCGGCGGCGAGGTGACGGCGATGCCCCGGACGCCCGCCTCCTGGGCCGGCACCACGTTCATCACCACGGAGGACGGGTAGACCGCCAGCCCGCCCGGCACGTACAGGCCGACCCGCTCGACCGGCACCCAGCGCTGGGTGACCGTGCCGCCCGGCACCACCTGGGTGGTGTGCCCGGTGCGGCGCTGGTCGGCGTGCACGGCGCGGGCCCGGCGGATCGACTCCTCCAGGGCGGCCCGCACCTTCGGGTCCAGCGTCTCCAGGGCCTCGGTCAGCTGCTCGGCCGGGACCCGGGTCGACTCCAGCCGGACGCCGTCGAAGCGTTCGGTGATCTCGATCAGCGCCGCGACCCCGCGATGGCGTACGTCCTCGGCGATCGGCCGCACCTTCTCCAGGGCGGCCGCGACGTCGAACTCGGCACGGGGCAGCAGGTCACGCGGGTCGTCCAGCGAGCCGCGGAGGTCGATTCGAGAGATCACGCCACCCAGTGTAAGGAGTGGCCGGAACCGCTGGTCCCGCATTTCAGTCCGTGATACGAAAGGCGAGACGACCGGGGGGACGGGGAAAACCATGGCGGAGCGCGCTCCAGAGGGCTGGACGGACACGGAACGCGCGCTCTGGGAGGCCTACCGCCAGGGCGAGATCCTGGACCGCCGCAGTGGCGAAGCCAACACCGACGACCCCTTCGGCGACGCCCCCTGGGGCCCCGACCGCACCGTCCGCGCCGAGGTGCTCGCCCATCTGCTGCTGGTAGGACCGGAGCCCGCCCCCGGGCGGGTCGCCTCGCTGCGGTTCAGCGGCGTCCTGGTCACCGGCGCGCTCAATCTGGCCGGGGGCGCCATCGACGACTACGTCGAGCTGCACGACTGCCGCTTCGCGCACAAGATCCTCATCTCCGAGGCGGCGGCCTCCACGCTGCGCTTCGTGAACTGCCTGATCCCCCGGCTGGAGGCCTCCCGGCTCTCCACCACCGGCGACCTCCACCTCGCCCGCTGCCGCGTCCCCGACGGCATCCGGCTCACCGACGCCCGGATCGGCACCGACCTGCTGCTCAACCAGACCGTCGTCGGCGGCGACCGCCACGGCCGCGCCGTCTCCGCCGACGGGATCACCGTCAACCAGGACTTCGAGGCCGAACGCCTGGAGACCCGGGGCGAGCTGAGCGTGCGCACCGCCCGGATAGGCGGCCGGCTCTCGCTGCGCGGCGCCCAGCTGCGCGCCGACCGGCGGCACAATCCCACCTGCCTCAACGCCGTACGGGTCACCGTCGGCCACACCCTCTACCTGACCGGCTCCGCCGACCTCGGCTGGGTCGGCTCCCGCGGCTACTACGGCTCCGGCTACGGCTACGGCGAGAACCCGCCGCCCGACGGGCCCGTCACCCCGTTCCGCGCCTTCGGCCGGGTACGGCTGTCCGACAGCCGCTTCGACGGCGCCTGCCTGGTCTCCGGCGAGTTCCACCTGGAGGGCGAGGACGAGCTCTCGCTGCGCCGCATCCACACCCCGGAGCTGCGCTTCACCTGCAAGGTCCGCCCGACCGGCACCGTCTCGCTCTCCCGGGCCCGGGTCGGCAACCTGGTCGACACCCCGGAGGCCTGGCCGCTCGGCAAGCACCTGGGCCTCACCGGCTTCGTCTACGAGAACCTGCGCCCGGTCGGCGCCTTCCCCGTCCAGCAGCGGATCGCCTGGCTGGAGGGCTCCTCGGTGGACTTCCAGCCCGAGTCCTACGAGCAGCTCGCGGCCGCCCTGCGCCGCGACGGCGCCGACGACGACGCCCGCGAGGTGCTGTACGCCAAGCAGCGCCGGCGCCGCCGCACCCTGCCGCTGCCGGCCCGGGTCTGGGGCGCGGTCCAGGACGCGACCGTCGGCTACGGCTACCGCCCGGGCCGGGCGGGCCTGTGGCTGCTGCTCGCCTGGGTTCTCGGCAGCCTCTGGTTCGCCACCCACCCGCTGGATCCGCTCAAGGCCGACGAGCGCCCGCACTGGAACCCGGTGCTGTACACCCTCAACCAGCTGCTGCCGATCGTGGACCTCAACCAGGGCGGCTGGAACCCCGGCGGCCTCACCCAGTGGATCTCCGCCGGGCTGGTCGTGGTCGGCTGGCTGCTCGCCTCCACGGTCGTGGCCGGCGCCACGCGGATGCTCCAGCGCGGTTGAGCCCTCCGGTGGACGGGCCCGGCGAGCGGCCGGGCCCGTCCACCGTGCGACAAGGCCCCCGTCCGGGGAACTACGCTGTCCGCCGTGACAGAACGGCTGCCGCTCTTCCCGCTGAACACCGTGCTCTACCCGGGCCTGGTGCTGCCCCTGAACGTCTTCGAGGAGCGCTACCGCCGTCTCGTCGCCGATCTGCTCGAACAGCCCGAGGAGACTCCCCGGCGGTTCGGCGTGCTCGCGATCAGGGACGGCCGGGAGGTCGCCCGGGTCAGGCCCGAGGAGGGCCCGGCCGGTCCGCTGGACGGCCTCGGCACCGTCACCGGGGACCCGCTGGAGGCGGTCTTCCAGGTCGGCTGCGTCGCCGACATCGCCTCCGTCCAGCACCAGCCGGACGGCCGCTACGAGCTGCTGGTCACCGGCACCACCCGGTTCCGGCTGCGCTCGGTGGACGTCTCCGGCCCGTACCTGACCGGGGAGACGGAGCTGATCGAGGAGCGCCCGGGCGAGGGCTCCGGCGCGCTGGCCTCCGAGGTCGAGCGGGCGTTCCGGGTCTACCAGAAGCGCCTGGCCGGCGCCCGCGAGGCGAGCACCGTCGGCCACCAGGAGCTCCCGGACGACCCCCAGGTGCTCTCCTACCTGGTCGCCGCCGCCTCGGTGTTCGAGACCCCGGTCAAGCAGCAGCTGCTCGCCTGCCCGGACACCGCCCAACGGCTGCGCGCCGAGCTCGACCTGCTGCGCCGCGAGTCGGCCGTCCTCAGCTGGCTGCCGTCGCTGCCCGCGGTCGACCTCACCCGCCAGTCCTTCAGCCCGAACTGACCGAGGACCCCAAGGACCTCAAGGACCCCGAGGACCCCGCATGGCCAAGAAGACCAGGAAGGGCGGCCAGGGCACACCCGCCACCGTCGCCCTGGAAGCCGCCGCCGTCCCGTTCACGGTGCACGCCTACGACCACGACCCGGCCGCCGCCTCCTACGGCGGCGAGGCCGCCGAGGTCCTCGGCATCGCCCCCGAGCGGGTCTTCAAGACCCTCGTCGCCGACGTGGACGGCACCCTCACCGTCGGTGTGGTCCCGGTCGCCGGCCAGCTCGACCTCAAGGCCCTGGCGGCGGCCGTCGGCGGCAAGCGTGCCGCCATGGCCGACCCGGCCGCCGCCGAGCGCAGCAGCGGCTACGTCCTCGGCGGCATCTCCCCGCTGGGCCAGCGCCGGCCGCTGCGCACCGTCGTCGACGTCAGCGCGCTCGGCCACCCCACCGTCTACGTCTCGGCGGGCCGCCGCGGCCTCGAAGTCGAACTGGCCCCCACCGACCTCGTCGCCCTCACGAGGGCCGACACCGCCCCCATCGCCCGCTGAAGCACCGTCCCCGGGGGAATGCCCCTCCCCGGGGGAAAAGCGAGGGCGCGGGGCCGGTGCGGGACGACCCGCACCACCCCGCGCCCGACCACGCTCAGCGCTCCGTACCGCTCCCCGGACCGTTTCCGGCGCCGCTGCCCGCACCCGGCCCGGCCCACGGCCCGGCCGGCGCCTCCGCGGAGGGCCCCGCCGAGGGCCCCACCGGAGGCATCACCGGGGGCCCCGCCAGCGGAGCCTGCGCCACCGGCGCCCAGTACGGCGGCGGGTCCTCCTCCCGCTTCCCGAACGCGGCCGAGAGCAGGAGCAGCACCACCATCGCCGTCATCGGCCAGACCAGCAGCGCCCCCAGCGCCCCCAGGTCGATGCCCGCGTCGAAGTGCCCGCCGTTGCCGACCCGCCGGGCCTCGCCGATCAGGTCGCCGCTCGGCCCGAGCCACCGCCCGATCCGCCAGGCCCCGATCGATCCGAGCAGCCCGCCGACGGCCAGCCCCAGCGCTACCGCGATGCCGCCGCCGCGCCGCCGGGTCACCAGGAAGGCGCCGAGCGCGGTCAGGATCCCGGCCCCCAGGCCGATCAGCACGAACACCGCGTCGGCCCCGGCCCGCTGCTCGCCCTCGGGGTCGGCGTAGAGGATGCGGTCGCCGTCCACCACCAGCGGCACCTTCGGCGCCAGCCAGGCCCACAGCCCGGCCATCACCAGACCGGCCACCAGGCAGGCGACCACGACGCCCGCCCCGACCCGGACCTCCGGCAGCAGCCGCCGCCCCAGCGGAATCGTCCCGTGCCCGAGGGCGGTGGCCCCGTACGGCGGCGCGAACGGGTCGGGCGCTGCGTCCGGCACCGCCTGCACATCGGCGGGCGCGGGATCCGGAGGTGTGTTCGGTACGGTCACGCGCCCCATCGTTTCACGACGGCCACCCGGACGACCCACCCGTACCCGCCACCGTGCCCACCGGTCGTGGGCCCGCTACCGGACGCCCGACCCGTAGGACGCCCTACCGCGAGACCGCCCGCCGGTACGCCCAGGTGGCGACGGCCAGCGACACCACGCCCACCCCCGCGCAGACCGCCAGGTCCACGAGCACCAGCGCCCAGTCCGGGTCCGGCGCGAAGGTCCGCGCGAAGGCGTCCACCCCGTACGTGGACGGCAGCAGGTCCCGCAGCCACTGCACCGGCTGCGGCAGGTGGTCCACCGGCAGCACGCCCAGCAGCAGGGCGGCCGACATCCCGAGCTGCCCGAGCATCGTCGCGATCTCCTGCCGCGGCGCCAGCAGCCCGCAGGCCGCCCCCAGCCCCGACAGCGCGGCCCCGGCCAGCGGCACGACCGCCAGCAGCACCCACAGCTGCCCGAGCGGCAGCCCGAACATCACCGCCCCGAACGCCGCCGTGGCGAGCGTCCCGGGCAGTGTGAAGGAGGCGTACGCGGCGGCCGTCCCCAGCACCACCGAGGCGGCCGGCACCGGCAGCGTCGCGTAGTGGTCGAGCCCGCCGGTGGCCCGCAGCTTCCCGAAGTACTGGGCGAGCAGGTTCAGCGCGACGAACGCCACCACCAGCACGCTCGACCCGGCGACCACCGACCGCGCCGCCGAGGACTGCCCGGCGTCCACCACGCCCCGCATCATCACCAGGATGCCGACGGACTGGAAGGTGGCCACGAACAGCAGCGGGATGCGCGCCACCCGCGCCCGGGCGAGCTGCGCCCGGTACACGGCCGCGAGCGCCGGCAGCAGCCTGGCCGCGGGGGCGAGCGGGGCGGGGGTGGCCGTGGACCGGTCGGTCCGCGGCGGCACCGAGAGCAGCGTCACTTGGCCAGTCCTCCGTGGCGGCCGCCCAGCTTGAGGTAGGCGTCCTCAAGGCTCGGGGTGGCGAGGGTGAAGTCGTCGAGCGCGGCGAAGGCCGGGCCGGTGGTGACGGCGGCGACCAGTTCGCGGGCCTGCTCGGGGGTGGTGCGGACGGTCCAGCGGCGCCCGGTGCACTCGGCCCGTTCGCGCAGCGCGGCGACGGCGGGCACGCCGAGCGGCGCCTCGTCCCGCCAGACCAGGTCGAGCCGGACGTCGCCGTCCACCAGCGCCTTGAGCCCGCCGGGCGTGTCGCAGGCGATCACCCGGCCGTCGTCGACCACGGCGACCCGGTCGAGCACCGTCTCGGCCTCGATCACGTTGTGGGTGACCAGCAGCACCGTCGTCCCGTGCTCGGCGCGCCGCCGGTCCACGGCGCTCCACACGGCCCGCCGGGCGACGGGGTCCATGCCGGTGGTGGGCTCGTCCAGGACGAGCAGCGGGCGCTCCCCCACCAGGGTGGCCGCGAAGCAGGCGAGCCGCCGCTGTCCGCCGGACAGCTTGGCGAGCGGCCGGGCGGCGATCGGCTCCAGCCCGAGTTCGGTCAGCACGTCGGCGGCCGCGCCGCGGGCCTGCGCCCGGGTGAGTCCGCGCAGCCGCCCGGTGGTCTCGGCGGCGAGCGCGACCGTCAGCTCGTCCAGCGCGGTGGATTCCTGCCCGAGGTAGCCGAGCAGCCGGGCGGCCCGCTCGGGGTGCCGCACGATGTCGTGGCCGAGGAGTTCGACGGAGCCCGAGTCGGGGCGCAGCAGCCCGGTGAGCTGGCGCACCAGCGTCGACTTGCCGGCTCCGTTCGGCCCGAGCAGCCCGAAGACCTCGCCCTGGCGGACGGTGAGGCTGATCCCGTCGTTGGCCCGGATCTCGGTGGCGGACGCGCCGCGTCCGCTGCGGTAGGTCCTGACCAGGTCGCGCACGGCCACGCACGGCAGGGGGGGTTCCTCGGGTGCTCGCCCCGCCGTCTCGCTCACGACCGAAGACTCTACGCGCTCATACGGGCGAACCGGACAACGGGGCCCCGCCCGCGCCCGGGCCGCCGACCTGCCGGGTCGTCCGCCGGGCCGCCGCGGCCCTCGGACCCCCTCGGTCGTCGCGCCGCCCCGGCCGTCGGGCCCGCTCGCTCCGCCGTCCGGCTCAGTCGTCGACGACCATCGACCCGCCCGGCACCCGCGCCGCCAGTTCCTTCCAGAACCCGGCCCGGATGGCGTAGCGGTCGTGCTCGTCGATCTGGTCGTCCTTGTGCGCCAGCAGCCCGAAGCGGGCGGCGTAGCGCAGCAGCTCGCCGTCCACCCGGTGCGGGATGCGCGGGTAGTCGGGCCAGAGCATGGTCAGTCTTTCCGCGTCGCCGACGCGTTCGCTCCAGCGGCGGGCGAAGACCTGCCCGACCTCGTGGGCGTCGCCGCCGATGGAGGTGATGTCCTCCTCGCGGTCGGCCCAGCGCTGCTCGGCGGTGGTGAGCTGGGCGAGGGTGGGCAGGCTGTCGCCGGCGGTGACGGCGGGCTCCGGGACGGGCCGGTCCACCCAGCCGCGGTCGGAGGACCAGCGCAGCACCGGCCCGGTCTGCGCGACGGCCCCGTTCCCGTTCACGCCGTGGCCGTTGCTGCCGTTCGCCACCGGGGTGATCGCGGTGATCGGGGTGACGGAGGAGGCCCGCCCGGCCAGGTCCTTCGGCGTCGGTACGACCTTGAGCGCGGCCGCGGCCGGCTGCGGCTGTCCGTCGGTGGCGGGGGCGTCCGCCGGGGCCGCGGCCGTGGCCGCCGGGCGGACCACCGGCGGCACCACGGTGGGCAGCGGGGCGGCGGGCGGGGCGGCGAGGATCTTGGCGATCTCCTGCCGGGCCCCCGGGGCCGGGAACATGCTGGAGTGCTCCCGCAGGGAGAAGGACCCCTCGATCCACTCCCGGTCGAGCACCCGCCGCTCGTCCGCCTCGCCGACCAGGTCCTCGGACTGGTTGAAGTCGCCGTCGGCGGCCTGGAGGGCCCACAGGTGGACGGCCACCCCGTGCTCCTTGGCGGTCATCATGCCGGGCAGCAGGTCCCCGTCGCCGGTGATCAGCACGACGTCGGCGCAGGCCCGGTTGCGGGCGAGCTCGGAGAGTTCGGCGTGCATCGCGGCGTCCACGCCCTTCTGCACCCAGCGCCCCTCGGCCCGGGTGAGGGCGCCGAGCCGTACGGTGACCCGGGGCAGTACCCGCAGCCGCCGGTGCTCGGGCATCGGGCGCCGGTCGGGCGCGGCGTCGAACCAGTAGATCCGCAGCAGCGGCAGGCCTGTCTCGGCCTCGGCGCGTTCGCGCAGTGCGGCGATCAGGGCCGTGTGGTTCACGGTGACCTTGGAGCGGGACGGATCCCCCGCGAGCAGGCTGGCGGCGGCGCCCAGCAGATATCCGGCGTCCACCAGGACGACACAGCGGTCCATCGCGCACCTCTTTTCGCTCGCCCTCGGAATCAGTCGGGTGGGTCGATTCGGGAATGGGCGGTCCGCCCGCCGTCCGGGCGTGCCGAGGTGAGGGGCCCCCGTCGTCGCCCGATCGTTGGGTCACCTTTTACCCGCGGTTCGCCTGCCGAACCTCGCCGGTTGTCCCGGTAGCGCAACGGCCGTCCCAACGAGGAGCAAACAAAAGCGAAGGCGGGCCCCGTACAACGACGGGGCCCGCCCGAGGTCACGCGGCGGTGGTCCGGCCAATGTCCCGGCCGGTGGTTCACCCCGGTGGCGCTCAGCCGATGGGGTTCACCCGGAGGTGCTCAGCCCTTGAGCTCAGGGGCGCTCAGCCCTTGAGCTCGGCGGCGACCAGCTCGGCCAGCTGGACGGCGTTCAGCGCGGCGCCCTTGCGCAGGTTGTCGTTCGAGACGAACAGCGACAGGCCGTTGTCCACCGTCTCGTCCACCCGGATGCGGCCGACGTAGCTCGGGTCCTGGCCGGCGGCCTGGAGCGGGGTGGGGATGTCGGACAGCTCGACGCCGGGGGCGCCGGTGAGCAGCTCGACGGCCCGCTCGGGGCTGATCGGGCGCTCGAAGCGGGCGTTGATCTGCAGCGAGTGGCCGGAGAAGACCGGGACGCGCACACAGGTGCCGGAGACCTTCAGCTCCGGGATGCCGAGGATCTTGCGGCTCTCGTGGCGGAGCTTCTGCTCCTCGTCGGTCTCGTTGGAGCCGTCGTCCACGAGGGAGCCGGCCAGCGGCACCACGTTGAAGGCGATCGGCCGCTGGTAGACCTTGGGCTCCGGGAACTCGACGGCGGCGCCGTCGTGGGCGAGCGCGGCGGCGCCGAGCTCCACGACCTTGGCGGCCTGGTCCTGGAGCTCCGCGACGCCGGCCACACCGCTGCCGGAGACGGCCTGGTAGGTCGAGACGACGAGCGCGGCCAGGCCGGCCTCCTCGTGCAGCGGGCGCAGCACGGGCATGGCGGCCATGGTGGTGCAGTTCGGGTTGGCGATGATGCCCTTGGGGCGGTCCGCGATGGCCTCCGGGTTGACCTCGGAGACGACCAGCGGGACCTCGGGGTCGCGGCGCCAGGCGGAGGAGTTGTCGATCACGACGGCACCGGCCGCGGCGACCTTGGGGGCCAGGGCCTTGGAGGTCGAGCCGCCCGCCGAGAAGATCACGATGTCCAGGCCGGTGTAGTCGGCCGTGGCCGCGTCCTCGACGGTGACCTCGGTGCCCTGCCAGGGCAGCGTGCGCCCGGCCGAGCGGGCCGAGGCGAACAGCCGCAGCTGCTCCACCGGAACGTTGCGCTCCGCCAGGATCTCGCGGACCACGCCGCCGACCTGGCCGGTGGCACCGACAATGCCGATCTTCATCTCCGACTACTCCTCTGAAAGGTGCTGTTCACAGCCGCACTCCGCCCATCATGCCTTGTCACGGGCGTCGTACGACCTGGCGTTCCACGACGTGAGAGTGCGCTAGTGGTCCAGACCACTGGCGAGGGCCAGCGCCGCCTCCACCTCGGCCCGCCCCGCCGGCAGCAGCGGCAGCCGCACGTCCGGGGTCGGGATCCGGCCCTGGGCGTGCAGCACGCCCTTGGTCACCGTCGGGTTCGGCGCCGTGAAGGCGGACAGCGCCAGCCCGGTCAGCCGGTGCCCGAGCGCCCGGGCCCGCGCCACGTCCCCGGCCTGCCAGGCCTCCGTCAGCTCGACGAACCGGGCGGTCGCCAGGTGCGCGGAGGCGAGGATGCCGCCGGCCGCGCCGAGCGCCAGCATCGGCGAGAGGAAGGCGTCCTCGCCGGTGAGGAAGGCGAACCCCTCGGGGGCGTCGGCGAGCAGCTCGGCGGCCGTCTGGTCCAGCCCGCCGGTCGCGTACTTGACGCCCACCACGCCCTCGATCGCGGCGAGTTCGCGCAGCGCGGCGGTGGAGAGCTGCTGCCCGGTGCGGTACGGGATGTGGTAGACGACCAGCGGCAGCGGGCTGCTCGCGGCCAGTGCCCGGAAGTGCGCGACCGTCCCGGCCTCGCCGGCCCGGACGAAGGACGGCGTGGTGACCAGCGCCGCCGCCCCCGGCACCCGCGCGCCGAGCGCGGCCAGCGCCTCGCCGACGGTCCGGGTGTCGCCGCCGGAGGCGCCGACGGTCAGCTGGGCCCCCCGCGCGGCGCAGGCGGCCGCGGCGACGTCGACCACCGCGTCCCGCTCCCCGGCGGTCAGCGCGGCCGGCTCGCCGGTGGTGCCGAGGGCGACCAGCCCGGCCGCCCCGGCGTCCAGGACCTCGTGCGCGAGCTTCTCCAGCGCGTCGAGGGCGACGGAGCCGTCGGCGGCGAACGGGGTGATCAGGGGGACGTGGATGCCCTTGAGTTCCATGCCCACGATCCTGCGGCCCGCTGATCGCCCAGGTCCAGTTCACATTTCCGACGCTTCTCGTAAGCTCAGCCGATGCTCGGCTAGCCTGGACGGATGCTGGACGTCCGACGCCTGCGCCTGCTGCGCGAACTCGCCCACCTCGGCACCATCGCGGCCGTCGCCGAGGCGCTCTCCTTCAGCCCCTCGGCGGTGTCCCAGCAGCTGTCCGTCCTGGAGAAGGAGGCGGGCGTCCCGCTGCTGGAGCGCACCGGGCGGCGGGTCACCCTCACCCCGGCGGGGCGCAACCTCGTCCGGCACGCCGAGGCGGTGCTCGCCCTGCTGGAGCAGGCCGGTGCCGAACTCGCCCACGCCAAGCGGGGGTTGGCCGGTCCGCTGCGGATCGGCACCTACCCCTCGGCGGCCCGGGCGATCATCCCGGCGGTGCTCGCGGAGCTGGCCGGCTGGCACCCGGGGCTGGAGCCGATGGTCACCGAGGTGGACCCGGCGGCCGTCGGCGCGGCGCTGCGGGCGGGCGAGCTGGACGTGGCGCTGGTGCACGAGTACGACCTCGTCCCGACCGACCCGGAGCCGGGCCTCGCGGTGACCCGCCCGGTCTTCACCGAGCCCATGTACCTGGCCGCCCGCGTCCCCGGCACCGTCGCCGAGCAGCGCGGCGCGCCGTGGATCATGTCCTCGCCCGGCACGCTCTGCCACACCATGGCCGTCCGCGCCTGCGAGGCGGCGGGCTTCGCGCCCCGCATCCGGCACCAGATCGACGACTTCACCACCGTGCTGGCCCTGGTGGCGGCCGGCCAGGGCGTCGCCCTGGTCCCCCAGCTGGGCACGGCCGGCCTCCCGCCCGGCGTCGTCCTCACCCGCCTGCCGATGTACCGCCGCACCCGGGCCGCGTTCCGCGCCGGCGCCGGCTCCCACCCGGCCATCTCCGCCTTCGTCTCGGCGCTGCACACGGCGGTCCCCCCGGGCCTCGGCGGCGGCACCTGAGACGGGCCCCTCCCCCGTACGCGAAAGGCCCGGGTGTCCGCCGCAGCGAACGCCCCGGGCCTTCCGTCTCCGTCCTAGCCCGCCAGGCAGCTCGGCCCGAGCAGCTGCTTCAGGTCCCCGAACAGCGCCGGGTCGGACTTCACCCGGTGCCGGTCGAGCCGCAGCACCGTGGTCTTGTCGCGGCCCTCCAGCCGCACCCGCACCTCGGTGGTGCCCCGGTGGCTCCCGAGCACCTCGCCGAGCCGGGCCACCAGCGGCGGGGTGACCTTCGCGCTCGGGATGAGGATGGTGATCGGCGCCTCGGCGTGCGCGTTCGACAGGTCGGGGACGGACAGCTCCATCCCCATCAGCCGCGGCACGTCCTCCCGCTTGTCCAGCTTGCCGCGCACGAAGACGACGGCGTCCTCGGCCAGCTGCGAGGAGACCAGCTGGTAGCTGGCCGGGAAGAACATGCAGTCGATGGAGCCGGCCAGGTCCTCGACGGTCGCGATCGCCCAGGCGTTGCCCTGCTTGGTCATCTTCCGCTGGAGGCCCGAGATGATGCCGCCGATGGTGACGATCGTCCCGTCCGGCCGCTCCGCGAGGTCGGCCACCGCGCAGTCCGCCTTGTCGGCGAGCACGTGCTCGATGCCGTGCAGCGGGTGCGAGGAGACGTAGAGGCCGAGCATCTCCCGCTCCTGGGTGAGCAGGAAGGACTTCTCCCACTCCTCCTCGGAGAAGACGACGTCCAGTCCGAAGCTCGGCTCCTCGGAGGCGGTGTCGCCGCCGAAGAGGTCGTACTGTCCGACCGCCTGCTTGCGCTTCACGTCGACGACGTTGTCGATCATCGGCTCGAACTGGGCGCTCAGGCCCTTGCGGGTGTGGCCGAGCGAGTCGAAGGCGCCGGCCTTGATCAGCGATTCGACGGTCCGCTTGTTGCAGACCACCGACTCCACCTTGTCCAGGAAGTCGGGGAAGGACGCGAACTTCCCCTTCGCCTTCCGGGTCCGGATCATCGAGTCGACGACCGGCCCGCCGACGTTGCGGATGGCGGTCAGGCCGAACCGGACCAGGGTGTCACCGTGCGGGGTGAAGTCCGAGTCCGACTCGTTGACGTCCGGCGGCAGCACCTGGATGCCCATCTTTCGGCACTCGTTGAGGTAGACCGCGGACTTGTCCTTGTCGTCCTTGACGGAGGTGAGCAGCCCGGACATGTACTCGGCCGGGTAGTTGGCCTTGAGGTAGGCGGTCCAGTACGAGACCAGCCCGTAGCCGGCGGTGTGCGCTTTGTTGAACGCGTAGCCGGAGAAGGGGACGAGGACGTCCCACACGGCCTGGATGGCCGCGTCGGAGTAGCCGCGCTCGCGGCAGCCCTTCTGGAAGGGGACGAACTCCGCCTCCAGGATCTCCTTCTTCTTCTTGCCCATGGCGCGGCGCAGCAGGTCGGCCTGGCCGAGCGAGTAGCCGGCCAGGATCTGCGCGGCCTTCTGCACCTGCTCCTGGTAGACGATCAGGCCGTACGTCGGCCGGAGCACCTCCTCCAGGGGCTTCTCCAGCTCCGGGTGGATCGGGGTGATCTCCTGCTGGCCGTTCTTGCGCAGCGCGTAGTTGGTGTGGGAGTTGACGCCCATCGGGCCGGGCCGGTACAGCGCCAGGACGGCGGAGATGTCCTCGAAGTTGTCGGGCTTCATCAGGCGCAGCAGCGAGCGCATGGGGCCGCCGTCGAGCTGGAAGACGCCGAGCGTGTCGCCGCGGGCGAGGAGTTCGTAGGTCGGCTTGTCGTCCAGGGGCAGATCAAGCAGGTTGATCTTGACGCCCTTGTTCTTCTCGATCGCCTTGACGGCGTCGTCCATGATCGTCAGGTTGCGCAGGCCGAGGAAGTCCATCTTGAGGAGGCCGAGGCCCTCACAAGTCGGATAGTCGAACTGCGTGATGGTGACGCCGTCGGTGTGCCGGGTCCAGACCGGGATGTGGTCGGTCAGCGGCTCGGCGGACATGATGACGCCGGCGGCGTGCACGCCGGGCTGACGGATCAGGCCCTCGATGCCGCGCGCGGTGTCGATGACCTTCCGGACGTCCGGGTCGTTCTCGTACAGCCCGCGGATCTCGCCGGCCTCGCTGTAGCGGGGGTGCGAGGAGTCGGTGATGCCCGAGAGCGGGATGCCCTTGCCCATCACGTCCGGCGGCATCGCCTTGGTGATCCGGTCGCCCATCGCGTACGGGTAGCCGAGGACCCGCGAGGAGTCCTTGATGGCGGCCTTCGCCTTGATGGTGCCGTACGTGACGATCATGGCGACCTTGTCGGATCCCCACTTCTCGGTCACGTAGCGGATCACGTCACCGCGCCGGCGCTCGTCGAAGTCGATGTCGACATCGGGCATCGAGATGCGCTCGGGGTTGAGGAAGCGCTCGAAGATCAGGCCGTGCGGGATCGGGTCGAGGTCGGTGATGCCCATCGCGTACGCGACCAGCGAACCGGCCGCCGAACCACGGCCCGGGCCCACCGCGATGCCCTGGCTCTTGGCCCACATGATGAAGTCGGCGACCACGAGGAAGTACGCCGGGAACCCCATCTGGATGATGGTGTCCATCTCGTACTCGGCGAGCTTCTTGTGCTCCTCGTCGTACCCGTTCGGGAAGCGCCAGTCCATGCCCTTCCACACCTGGGACTTGAAGAAGTCCGCCTCGGACTCGAAGCCCTCCGGGATCGGGAAGCGCGGCATGAGGTTCTTGAACTTGAACATGCCCTCGGTGTCGACCCGGGAGGCGACGAGGAGTTGGCTGTTGCGGCAGCCCTCCTGCCAGGCGTCCGAGGAGTCGAGGGCGTACATCTCGGCGGCCGACTTGATGTAGTAGCCGGTGCCGTCGAAGCGGAAGCGGTCCGGGTCCGAGAGGTTCTTGCCGGTCTGGACGCAGAGCAGCAGGTCGTGCGCCCCGGCGTCGGCCTCGGTGGTGTAGTGCGAGTCGTTGGTGACGACCGGCGGGATGTCCAGCTTCCTGCTGATCTCCAGCAGCCCGTCGCGGACCCGCTTCTCGATGTCGAGGCCGTGGTCCATCAGCTCCAGGAAGTAGTTCTCCTTGCCGAAGATGTCCTGGTAGTCGGCGGCGGACTTCAGCGCCTCGTCGAACTGGCCCAGGCGCAGCCGGGTCTGCACCTCGCCGGAGGGGCAGCCGGTGGTGGCCATCAGGCCGCCGGACAGCTCGGCGATCAGCTCCTTGTCCATCCGGGGCCACTTCACCAGCCAGCCCTCGGAGTACGAGCGCGAGGTCAGCTTGAAGAGGTTGTGCAGGCCCTCCTTGTTCCGGGCCCAGATGGTCTTGTGGGTGTACGCGCCGGACGCGGAGACGTCGTCCCGCTTCTGGTGCGGCTGGCCCCACAGGATGCGCTTGGTGTTCGAGCGGGACTCCGGGGCGACGTACGCCTCGATGCCGATGACGGGCGTGATGCCCGCGTCGGTCGCCTGCCGGTGGAACTCGGCGGCGCCGTACATGTTGCCGTGGTCGGTCATGGCCACATGGGTCTGACCGAGGCGCTCGACCTCCTTGAACATCTGCTTCAGCCGGGCGGCACCGTCCAGCATCGAGTACTCGGTGTGGACGTGCAGATGCGCGAACGGCTGGTCGCTCAAGGCGGGGCCTCCGGAGGCTCTGGTGCTGATCTGGCTGGCCGGCGAACGTGCAGGTCACAGGGGGTTCCCCTGGAAATGGATGTGGCCCGGAGCGCCTCGCGGGGTCCGGGCCATCACTCACACGTTCACGCGTCCACTCTAGCCCTCTTCGAACGGCTTCCCGGTCTCTGACGAGGGTGCCTAGGCCGGCCCGGCGAGTCGCGCCCCGGCGGCCTCGCGGACCTCCGGCTCCTCCATCGGATCGTCCCGCAGACGGGCCAGGCGGTCGCGTACGTCGGGCCGGTCGGGGGCGTGCTCGACGGCGAGGAGCCGGGCTCGCGCTTCGCAGTCCCACAGCGACTCGGTGTACGCCTCGGCCATGCCGGCGGCCCCCATCGCCGCCAGCGCCTCCAGGTAGTCGGCACGCTCGTACGAGTGCGGGGTCCAGAGCCAGAAACGGCGCAGCAGGGAGACCGCGTCGGCGGCCTCCGGCCCGAAGCGGGCGAGACCGCGCGCGAGATCGTCCGGGCCGCACCAGGACCGGTCCACCCACCGCCGCTCCAGTTCGGCGATCAAGCTCGGCACGTCATTCTCGTCACCGTGGGCGGCCAGCACGCCGAAGCCGATCTCGGCGAGCCACGCCTGCTCCGAAGCCGCCCACTCCCGGGCCGCCGGCACGGCCTGCCCGGCCAGCCGGTCGACGGCCTTGCCCAGCAGCGGCAGCGGTCGGATGCCGTCGGCGGCAGCGAGGGCGGGGACCAGCGGGATCAGCTCGGGCTCTGGCGGCCGGAGCGACAGCGCGAGGAGAGCGGTCGTCTTGGCACCGTCGGCGACTCCCGGGTCGCGCAGCAGGGCGAGTAGAGCCGCGTTGTCCCGGTCCGGGTACGGGTCCACGCGTTTCGCGGGGTGGCGCGGGGCCGGACCGTCCCCCTCGGAGATACGGTCCGGCAGCGCCCGCCGGGCTTCCTCCGAACCGCCGAGTGCCAGCAGCTCCAGCACGCCGGTGGCCCGGTCCCGGGTGTCCTCGTCACCGGACAGGAAGTCCACCACCGGGGCGACCGGGAGCTCCAGGTCCAGGATCAGCCGGGCCAAGTAGAGGTGTCGGTCGTCCACCTGCCGGTCCCAGCGCCAGTCCCAGCGGATGCAGCCGTGGACGAGTTCGGCGACCGCCGCCGGATCCTCGGCGGCTATTCGCGCGCCCTGGCCCCGGCCGCGCTGGAGGAGGCCGAGGAGGGTGGTCGGCGGCGCGTAGTGGTCGCTGTGCATGGGGTCCATCGTGCCGCAGCCCCCGGCGCGCGGGCGGCGGGGGCTGGCGGGTCAGACGTCCTCGTCGGGCGGCGGGGCCGCGCGGAGGGTGGTGACGATGCCCAGGGCGACCGTGAAGATCGCGAGGGCGAGGAGGACGGCGAAGGCCGTCCCGATCAGGTATCGCACGCGGTCCTGCGCTCGGCGTCGAGGAGCAGGGTGAGGAGGTTCAGGAGCGTTGAGGCCGGCGCCGTGTTGAAGCGGACGAGGACGCGGCCGTCCATGGTCCGGTCGGTGCCGATCGAGGGGAAGATCAGGCCGAACTCACGCCCCCGCTCCACGACTTCGTCCAGGAGGGCGCTGATGTGGTCCTCGGTGTAGTAGCGGATCCGGGGGTCGGTCGGCAGCATCGGGTGACGGCCGGGGCGGTAGATCATCAGACGGCGCCCTTCCGCAGCTCGAACCAGACGGATTTGGCGCGCTCGTGGGGGTCGACACCCCAGCCGTGGGTGAGAGCGGCGACGAGCTGGAGGCCCCGGCCGGACTCGGCGAGCAGGGACAGCGGCGGACTGGAGGGCAGGACGGGGCTCTCGTCCGTGACGGAGACCCGGAGGACGTCGCCCTCGGAGATGATCTCGACCAGCGGCGCAGGGGTTTCGGTGTGCCGCCACGCGTTGACGAGGAGCTCGCAGAGCGCGAGCTGCGCGTCGAAGATCGGCGAGGCGGACCAGCCGACGCGGGTCATGGTGTTGCGGAGGGTCTGTCGCGCGACGGCGATGGTGGGGGTGTTGATGTGACGCATGGGAGTTCTCCCGAGGCGTGAGTGAGGGGGAACCGGCGGAACATGTGTCGCCGTGAGCCAGGCCGTGGAGAAGGACATGGCTGCTCTGCGGTGCTTGCTAGCAGGCGTTACTGACGATCCGTCGGACCGATGTGAGATCGACCATAGCGCGTATCGACCTAAGATTAGGTCGATGTGTCAAAGTTCCCTCTCTAGGGGGACAGATGGCCCCATCGACTGGCGGCGCGGCACACTGGGCCCACATGATCTGAGAGGACTTCATGCCTGGTCGCCAGAACCCAACACTCCGTCAGCGCCGCATCGGCGCCGAGCTTCGGAGGATGCGTGAGCAAGCCGGCCTCGGCGGCAACCAACTTGCCCACATGCTCGGAGTGAGCGCTCCCCAGATCACGCAGATGGAGAACGGAAAGACCAGTGCCAGCGCTGACCGAATCCAGAGCATCGCCGAAGCCTGCAAATGCGAGAACTTGCCACTCATCAACGCCCTTGGTGGCCTCATCACTTCACGCAGAAAGTCCTGGTGGGATCAGTATCGCGATCACCTTCCTGAAGCTCTGCTCAAATCCGCCGAACACGAAGACTTTGCTTCAGGCGTCATCCGGTCGTGGACATCTGCCATCATCCCGGGCCCCTTGCAGACAGAGGACTACGCACGAGGAGTGTTCAGTCGGCGAACCCCTCCCCTTTCCACTGATGAAATCAACCTGCGCACCGAGTTTCGCTTGGAGCGCAGGAGGAAGATCCTTCAGCACCCAAGAAAGACCCAGGAGGTCTATCTCCACGAGTCCAGCCTCGTCACACGCTTCGGGGGCACCGATGTGCTGCGGAAGCAGCTTCACTCCCTGATAGATGACTCCCTCAGAGATGATGTGAGCATCCGCGTCGTTCCTTTCACCACTCACACCTACCCAGGCCCGCTCGAGAACCTCGTCTACTCGTTCGGGGAGGTCCCCGAGCTTGACACGGTAGAGGTGGAGTTGTCGCGCAACCCGATCTACCTCGATGACCCGGCTGAGCTCGCGTCCTATCGCCAGGTCTTCGACCACATCGCGCAGGCCGCCCTCAGCGATGAGGACTCCCAGGACCTAATCCGGCAGACGCTCAAGAACTTGAAAGGCTGATATGTCTCAGAATCAATGGCAGAAGTCGTCCTTCAGTAGCTCCGGCGAGCTGTGCGTGGAAGTCCGTACGGCCAACGGGGCAGTCGAACTCCGCGAGTCCGACGAGGGCCATCTCATCCTCCGCACCACCCCCACCGCCTTCGCCACCCTCCTCCAAGCCACCCGGGCCGGCGAATTCGACCACCACGCCTGACATTCCACACCATCCGCGCCCCCTCGCCCGCCCCGGGAGAGGGGGCGTAGCTCGTTCAGGTGACGGCAGGTCGAGGCCCCTCCCCCGTCTTCCTCCGAGCACGTACAACTGTCCTGCACCTCGCCCGCATCGCGAAGGAATGACAGCCATGGCCCAGCTGGAGTCCGGCCTCTACACCATCCAGAGCGGCGACGCCCGGATCGGCCGCGCCCGTCACGAAGCCCTGGACCTCTCCCCCAAAGCCGTCTTCGCCAACACCGACGACCAGGACGCCGTCTGGATCGTCGAGGCCTATCCCAACAACCACTACCGGCTCTACGCCAAGGGCGCCCCGACCGCCGTGGAGGACCTCCAGCCCGCCGGCCCGCTGGTCTCGCTCCTCCTCGACCAGGGCGACGCCCCGGAGTGGGAGCTGATCCCCGTCGACGGCGTCCCGGACACCTACCGGATCAAGTCCCCCCAGGGCTCCTCGTGGACCGTCCTCGAACCCGGCCGGCAGAGCAGGATCGAGGTCATCCCCGTCCTCGAAGGCTCCACCGCCTTCACCTTCGCCCGCATCGGCCGCTGACCCCCGCCCTACGCCCCCGCGCCCTCCCCGAGCGCGGGGCGTACCATCGACCGCCCAACTCGGGAGTCCGACGTGCCCAACTGCAACTGGCAGAAGTCTTCCCACAGCAGTTCCAGTGACAACTGTATTGAGGTCCGCACGGCCAACGGGGCAGTCGAACTCCGCGAGTCCGACGAGGGCCACCTCACCCTCCACACCACCCCCACCACCTTCGCCGCCTTCCTCCGAGCCGCCCAGGCCGGCGAATTCGACCACCACGCCTGACCCACTCCAGCACAGGAAGTCGGCCCGCCCGACTTCCTGTGCACCGGCCCCAACACCCCCACCACGCCCGGTACATGCCCGGCGCCTCGCGTACGATCCCTGGTGATCGTCAACGGGGGCACGAAAGGTGGCGCACAGGTGCGCAAGTGGGGGATTCCGGCAGCGGCCCTGGTTCTGGGCGTGCTGGTCGCAGGGTGTGGGTCGAACGAGGGGAACGGCGGCAAGCCGGCCTCGGCGCCGAAGGCGGAGCAGCTCGGGCCCGACACCGGGACGCGGTACTCGCGGGTCGTCGTCCCCCAACTGGACGGACTGACCTGCTCCGAGGGCAAGGGCGGCTTCAAGTTCGGCAGCGACCTGGACATGCTCGTCGCCGGGGTAGACGACCTCCCCGCCCTCAAGGATGGCGGGGACGAGGTCAAAGGCACGACGTCGTGCTTCGGGAACCCCCGGATCACGCTGAGCAAGGGGGCGCACAGCGCGACGGCGCCTCACTTCACGGCGAGGACCAGCCTCTTCACCACGGTCGACGACCCCCAGGGCGCGCTCGACAAGTCCTTCGAGCACACCATGAAGCTGATTCAGGACTACGGCCGCTCGCCCGTCGGCGAGCCGAAGGCGTACTCCTCGAAGACCATGGTGATGAAGTGCCGGCAGAACGTCGCCGACGGCTTCCCGATGACGACCTGCTTCTGGGCGAACTACAGCGCGGTCGGCGAGGTCGACTTCTACCCGCCGAACAACCAGCACGTCCCCCTGGACCAGGCCGCGGAACGAACCCGCTCCTTCGCTACCGCCGCCCTCTCCACCCAGTCCGCCACCGGCTCCCCGTAACGCCTGCGCCCGATCGCTCACCGCCCAGGTGTCGACAAGCACCACAAGCACGTTGACCGCCGACGCACGAGAAGTCGGCCCGCCCGACTTCCCACGCTCCGCGCCCCTCACCGCCAGTCCCGCCCCCGGACACGGGGGCGTCACATCACCCCGGGCCGGCTGCGCGCCCGGGTGAGCCAGCGGTACGCGAGGTGGACCGCGAGGCCCACCAGGATCATGACCACCGACGCGACCAGCGCGACCACGTCGAGCGCGTTCCGGACCAGTGAGTCCCAGAAGCCGATGCTCGAAGCGAGGGCGGCGGTGTCGGTGTGCCGGGGGTCGTAGACCACCGTCACGGTGTCACGGGCCTTGACGGTGCCGGTGACGTAGGCGAGTCGGGTCTCGACCGACGCACCCTCGGCCGTCGTGAACCGCACCCGGCACTCGGAGTTGCCCGCCGGGTTGTCCTGCGGCCCGCTCACCTCCACGCACTCGGTGACGACCGCCGGGACGTGGACGCCGCGGCTGCGCAGATCCGACGTGACCCCCATGTCGTGCGGTATCAGGTAGACCAGGCTGAGGACGAACAGCAGGACCCCCAGGCCGATCATCGCCAGCGAACCGTTCCGCACGGTCCGGCCGTGGTCCGGCGCGTTCTCCATCGATCCCCCCGGTGTCAGCCCAGCTGCCCACGCGCGCCCACGCTAGCCGCGCCCACCGACACCGGCGGTGCCCCGCTGACGCGGGTTAGAGGAAGCGGCCCTACACCCGGACCCTCCGGCGCACCAGTTCCTTGATCTCCTCCGGGAGCGCCTCCGCCGCCAACAGGCCCGGCAGCAGCTCCGGTTCGGTCGTCACCGCGCGGAACGACCGGGCCACCGTGACGTCGTGGTCCGGGCGGTACACCACCTCCACCGCGTCCCCCGCCCGCAGCTCGCCCGGTGCGACCACCCGCAGGTAGGCGCCGGGCAGGGCCGCCTCGGTGAAGCGCCGAATCCAGCCCTTCCTCGCCAGCCAGCCCTGGAAGGTCCCGCAGGGGATGCGCGAGCAGGACACCTCCAGGACGACGTCCGGGCCGATCCGCCAGCGCTCCCCGATCAGAGCACCGCTCACGTCCAGGCCGGTGGTGGTCAGGTTCTCGCCGAAGGAGCCGTTGGCCAGGTCCCGGCCGAGCTCCGTCTGCCAGCCGTCCAGGTCCTCCCGGGCGTAGGCGTACACCGCCTGGTCGTCGCCGCCGTGGTTCTTCACGTCGTACACCCGGTCCCCGGCCAGGGCGACGGCGCCCGTCCCCTTGGGGCCCGGCGCGGCCACCGCGACCGGGCCGTCCACCGGGCGCTTGTCGATGCCGGTGAGACCGAGCTCTTCCTTCCACGGGTTCGGCCGGGGCCTGCCGACGTTGACCGAGAGCAGTCGCGCACGTACGTCCATACGTCGACCGTACGCCGAACGGGCCGCCCGAGGGGCCGCTCCGGCCTCTTCCCCCCGACACAGGAGGCCCACCCGACCTCCCGCACAGCGAGGCCCCACGCGCCCGAACCGGCGCGAGGGGCCGCACCCCCTCCGTTCCCGCGCCCCGCCCCCACGACGGGTCGGACCGGAAGGGCCGGACGGTGTGGCTACGGGGTGACGATCGGGAACTTCGGGTTGTCGTACCCGTACCAGCCCATGTACCGCTGTTGACATCCTCACCCGCCTAGAGGCGAGTGATTCCCGTCTGTCGCACCGTTGCCCGGTACGGCTTCGGGTGGGTTCCTGCTTCACCGCGCTGCGCCGGAACGAATACCGGTCTCACCTGCGCTCCACAGGCCGATACCGCCAGTCCGGCGGCCTTGGCGACGTTGACCGCCGCGTTGACGTCCCGGTCCAGGACGGCCCCGCACGCCCCGCACGTCCACTCCCGGACACCGAGGGGTTTGGGGCCGTCCTTGACGCCGCAGTCCGAGCACACCTGTGAGGTCGGCTCGAAGCGGCCTGTCCGGTGGAAGGCACGCCCGTACCGCACGGCCTTGTACTCCAACATGGTCACGAACGCCGACCACCCGGCGTCATGCACGGACTTGGCCAGGCGCGTGCGGGCGAGTCCCTTCACCGCCAGGTCCTCCACGGCGACCGCTTGGTTCTCGCGGATCAACCTGGTGGAGAGCCGGTGGTGGAACTCGCGCCGCGCGTCGGCCACCCGCGCGTGCGCACGGGCGACCCTGACCCGGGCCTTGTCCCGGTTCTTCGACCCCTTCACCTTGCGACTGAGCACCCGCTGCGCCTTCTTGAGCTTCTTCTCGGCGCGGCGCAGGAACTTCGGGCTGTCGATCTTCGTGCCGTCCGAGAGCACGGCGAAGTGGGCCAGTCCGAGGTCGATGCCGACCGTGGCGTCGGCCGCGGGCATTCGCTCACGGTCGGCGGCCGGGTCGGTCTCGACCACGAAGGAGGCGAAGTACCGCCCGGCGGCGTCCTGGACCACGGTCACCGTGGACGGCACCGACGGCAGCGCCCGCGACCACTTCACCCGCACATCACCGATCTTCGGCAGACGCAGTTTCCCGCCGTCGGTGATCCTCCATCCGGCGTTGGCGGTGAAGCGGATCGCCTGCCGGCTGTCCCTACGGGACTTGAAGCGGGGCGGTCCGGCCTTCGGCCGTTTGCCCCTGATGCCGTCGAAGAAGTTCCGGTACGCGGTGTCCAGGTCCCGCAAGGACTGCTGCAGGATCACCGAGGACACCTCGCCGAGCCAGGCACGCCCGGGGGTCTTCTTCGAGGCCGTCAGCCGCTTGGACAGCTCGGCCGACGTGACGAACGGCAGCCCGGCGGCGCGGGCGTCCTCACGGACGCGGAGCGCGTCATTGAAGACCACCCGCGCACACCCGAACGACCTTGCCAGCGAAGCACGCTGACCGGCACTCGGGTACACGCGGAAGGCATACCGAAGCTGCACGATGCCCACCGTAGCGCTTTGGCTCATGTCACCGCGCTGGAATCCGAACCCCGATGTGCGCACCGGCCGCCATGTCGTCCACAGCCTGCACGTCCACTTGGGTTCGTCACGAAGTGCCGGCGCAGGGCCTTCCGGACGCCACGCCGACCCGCTACGAAGAAATCATGCGGGACGTATGCGCGGACTTCGAGGCCGAGTCGAAGCAGTTCGATACGAACAGGATCATGTGCATCCGCTGTTGCGCTACCCGCCCGAGATCCAGCTCTCCACACTGGTCAGCAGCCTAAAAGGCGTCAGTTCCCGAAGGCTCCGACAGGAGTACGACAGCCACGTCCGCCGCTACCTGTGGGGCGGCCGCTTCTGGTCCGGTTCCTACTACGCGGGCTCATGCGGTGGTGCGCCGCCCACCGTCGTACGCCACTACATCGAGAGTCGGCAACGCCCGACCGCCTAACCCTCGCCCCGGAGGCGCAGAGAACTCCGGCGCTCCGCTCCTCCGAGCCAGGGACGGCCTTCACGTCCGGCGTGAACGCCGGGGCGCTGGCCAAGAACAGAGGTAGCCCGCCTTGAGGTCTCGGCTCGGCGTAGTCAAGGTTTTCGGGCATGGCGAAGCCACCTCTCTCATCGGGCTGGCAGGAACCGCGATGCGGCAGGCCGTCACGCTATGCGTCCGATCAACTACCCACAAGGGTCGCTTTCAAGCCACCGTCCGCGGCGGCAGCAGCCGCACCAGATCGCGCAGCCG
>NZ_JBHVEU010000043.1:0-31070 GCF_042802075.1 Kitasatospora sp. NPDC057518 | reverse complement strand
GTCGACGACCCCGCGGCCTCCGGCGTCCAACGGGTGCCGCCGTGGATCAGGGGCGCAGGCGCAGGCCGCGCGGGGTGGCGTGGAAGCCCGCCTCCTCCAGCGCGCGGCCCAGGGCCGAGCCCAGGGCGGGCTCGCCGTTGGCCCGTTCGACCGTGACGCTGCCGAGCGCGCCCTCCCGGACGGCGGCCGCGAGCGCCCCGGCCGCCAGCGCCCGGGTGGCCTCGTCCTCCGGCCAGGCCAGCAGGGACTTGCCGCCGCGCTCGACGTACAGCGCCGGCTCGCCGTCCACCAGGACCACTAGGGCGCCCGCCTTGCGGCCCGGGCGGTGGGCGGTGGGCTCCTTGCCGTCGGGGGCCGCGGGCGGGTCGGGCCAGGGCAGGGCCGCGCCGTAGGCGTTGGCCGGATCGGCGGCGGCCAGCACCAGCGTCTGCGGCGGCTCGCCCGCCGGGGCGGCCGGCCACTCGGCCGCCCGGGCCCGCTCCAACCGGCCGTTCACCGAGCGCAGCCGGTCGGCCGCGCCCTCCATGGCGAACTGGGCGCCGCCCAGGCCCTCGACGAAGTAGCCGCGGCGGGCCCGGCCGCGCTCCTCCATCGCGGCGAGCACCCGGTAGACCCCGGCGAAGCCGCCGGGCACCCGTTCGGCCGCCACCGCGCCCCGGGTGAGCAGGCCGTGGCGGTCCAGCAGGTTCTGCGCCTGGGCGGTGGCCCGGACCGTCGGGTCGGCGGCGAGGACGGGCAGCAGCGACCAGCGGCCGGCCACCGTCGGCGGGCCGCTGCGCAGGGCGCCGCCGACCCGGCCGAGGGCGCGGCCGGCCCCGCCGTAGCGGCCGCGCGGGGTGGACCGGGGCGCGCGGTGGGCGGTTGCGCCCGCCGTCCGGCCGGAGCCGAGCAGGGCGCGCAGCGGGGCGAGGGTGTCGTTGGTGACGAAACCGGCCCAGACCAGGTCCCAGAGCGCCTCGACGACCTCCGGCTCGGCGGTCTCCTCCGGGAGCTGCTGGACGAGTTGGCGGAAGAACAGGCCGTAGCCGCCGGCCAGCGCGGACAGCAGCGCGCTGTGCACCGGGGTGAGCGCGGGCGGGACGGGCTCGGGGCGCAGCAGGTGGGCGTTCTCGGTGAGGTGCAGGCTGAGCCAGCCGTCCTTGCCGGGCAGGGCGCCGGCCCCGCACCAGCCGATCTCGCCGGCCGCCATCAGCTCGTCCAGCAGGCCGGGGGAGTAGTCGGTGAGCCGGGCCGGGAGGATCAGCTTCTCCAGCGCGGAGGCGGGCAGGGCGGTGCCCTGGAGCTGCTCGACCACCCGCAGCAGGCCGTCCGGGCCGCGCAGCCGGTGGCCGGCCAGGTGCTGCCACTGCGGCAGGAAGGCGGCCAGGGCGCGCGGCGGGACCGGCTCGACCTCGTGGCGCAGGGCGGCGAGCGAGCGGCGGCGCAGCCGGCGCAGCACCTCGGCGTCGCACCACTCGGGGGCGGTGTGCCACTCGGGGTCGGTCTGGCTCCCGGCGGGCCTGAAGTGGCCCTGGACCAGGCGGCCGGCGGCGGTCAGGCGGTGCAGGGTGCCGGTGACCACGGCGGTGCCGAGGCCGTAGCGGGCGGCGGCCTCGGCGGCGGTGAACGGGCCGTGGGTGCGGGCGTGGCGGGCGATCAGATCGCCCAGCGGGTCCTTGACCGGCTCGGTGAAGGCCTCCGGGACGCCGACCGGCAGCGGGGTGCCCAGCGCGTCGCGCAGCCGTCCGGCGTCCTCGATCGCGGCCCAGCGGCGCTCGCCGGCGATCCGGACCTGGATCACCCGGCGGGCGGCCTCCAGCTCCAGGGCCCAGAGCGGCTCGGCGCCGCGGACGGTCAACTCGGCCTCGGAGAGCGGGCCGAGCAGGCGCAGGGCGTCGGCGACGCCCTCGGCGTCCTTGATCCGGCGCTCGGGGGTGAGGCGTTGGAGCTCGGCCTCTAGTTCGGCGAGCACCCGCGGGTCGAGCAGCTCGCTCAGCTCGGCCTGGCCGAGGAGTTCGGACAGCAGCCGGGAGTCGAGCGAGAGGGCGGCGGCGCGGCGCTCGGCGAGCGGGGAGTCGCCCTCGTAGAGGAACTGGGCGACGTAGCCGAACAGCAGCGAGCGGGCGAAGGGCGAGGGCTCGGGGATGGTGACCTCGACCAGGCGGACGGCGCGGGACTCCAGATCGCCCATCAGCTCGACCAGGCCGGGGACGTCGAAGACGTCCTGCAGGCACTCCCGGACGGCCTCCAGGACGATCGGGAACGAGCCGTACTCGGAGGCGACTTCGAGCAGTTGGGCGGCGCGCTGGCGCTGCTGCCAGAGCGGGGTGCGGCGGCCGGGGCTGCGGCGGGGGAGCAGCAGGGCGCGGCCGGCGCACTCCCGGAAGCGGGAGGCGAACAGGGCGGAGCCGCCGACCTGGTCGGTGACCAGCTGCTCGATCTCGCCGGGGTCGAACAGGGTGGCGTCGGCGCCGACCGGGGCCTCGTCCTGGTCCGACTGCGCCGAGGGGCTGCCGAAGTCGAAGTCGAGGCTCAGCAGGTCGGCGTCGGGCAGGCGCAGCACGATGCCGTCGTCGGCGTGCATGACCTGCGGGTCCAGGCCGTGCTGCTCGCGCAGCCGGGCGCCGAGGGCGAGCGCCCAGGGGGCGTGGACCTGGGCGCCGAAGGGGGAGTGGACGACGATCCGCCAGTCGCCGAGCTCGTCCCGGAAGCGCTCGACCACGATGGTGCGGTCGTCGGGGAGGTGGCCGCAGGCGGCGCGCTGCTCGGCCAGGTAGTCCAGCAGGTTGGCGGCCGCCCAGTCGTCCAGGCCGGCCCGCTTGAGGCGCTCGGTGGCGGCCTCGGGCGGCAGGGCGCCCAGTTCGCGGGTGAAGGCGCCGAGGGCGCGGCCGAGTTCGAGCGGGCGGCCGAGCGTGTCGCCCTTCCAGAACGGGAGCCGGCCGGGGACGCCGGGGGCGGGGGTGACCAGCACCTTGTCGTGGGTGATCTCCTCGATCCGCCAGGAGGTGGTGCCGAGGGTGAACACGTCGCCGACGCGGGACTCGTAGACCATCTCCTCGTCGAGCTCGCCCACCCGTCGCCCACCACCACCCTTCTTCTCGGGGTCCGAGCCCGCGATGAAGACGCCGAACAGGCCGCGGTCGGGGATGGTGCCGCCGGAGGTGACGGCCAGTCGCTGGGCGCCGGGGCGGCCGGTCACGGTGCCGGCCACCCGGTCCCACACCAGGCGGGGGCGCAGCTCGGCGAAGGCGTCCGAGGGGTAGCGGCCGGCCAGCATGTCGAGCACGGCGTCGAAGGCGGACTGCGGGAGGGTCGCGAAGGGCGCGGCGCGGCGGACCACGGCGAGCAGGTCGTCCACCGGCCAGGTGTCCAGGGCCGTCATCGCGACCAGCTGCTGGGCGAGCACGTCCAGCGGGTTGCGCGGGATGCGCAGCGCCTCGATCCGGCCGGCCCGCATCCGCTCGGTGACCACGGCGGACTGGACGAGGTCCCCCCGGTACTTGGGGAAGAAGACGCCGGTGGAGACGGCGCCGACCTGGTGGCCGGCCCGGCCGACCCGCTGCAGGCCGGAGGCGACCGAGGGCGGGGACTCGACCTGGACGACCAGTTCGACGGCGCCCATGTCGATGCCCAGCTCCAGGCTGGAGGTGGCGACCACGGCGGGCAGCCGGCCGGCCTTCAACTCCTCCTCGACGAGCGACCGTTGCTCCTTGGAGACGGAGCCGTGGTGGGCCCGGGCGATGACCGGGGGCGCGCCCTTGGCCGCGCCCGAGCCGCCCATCAGCTCGGCCGGGGCGTGCGCCTCGGGGGCGGCGGTGCCGGTGGCGCGCTCATAGGCGATCTCGTTCAGCCGGTTGCACAGCCGCTCGGCCAGCCGGCGGGAGTTGGCGAAGACGATGGTTGAGCGGTGCGCCTCGACCAGGTCGACGATCCGCTCCTCGACGTGCGGCCAGATCGAGGCCTGCCGCTGCGGGTCGGTGCCGGCGGCGCCGCCGGTGGCCGGGGCGGCGGGCAGGTCGTCCAGGTCGGGGACGGGGACGACCACCGAGAGGTCGAACTCCTTGGCGGTGGCGGGCTGGACCACGGCGGCGCCGCGCCGCGGGCTCAGGAAGCGGGCCACCTCCTCGACCGGGCGGACCGTCGCGGACAGGCCGATCCGGCGGGCCGGGCGGTCCAGCAGTTCGTCCAGCCGTTCCAGGCTGAGCGCGAGGTGCGCGCCGCGCTTGGTGCCGGCGACCGCGTGCACCTCGTCCAGGATCACCGTGTCCACGCCGCGCAGGGCCTCCCGGGAGGCGGAGGTGAGCAGCAGGAACAGCGACTCGGGGGTGGTGATCAGGATGTCCGGCGGGTGGGTCGCGAAGCGGCGGCGGTCGGCGGCCGGGGTGTCGCCGGAGCGGATGGCGACCTGGACCTCGGGCTCGGGCAGGCCGAGTCGGACGGCGGCCTGGCGCAGGCCGGCCAGGGGGGCGCGCAGGTTCCGTTCGACGTCCACCGCGAGGGCCTTGAGCGGTGAGACGTAGAGGACCCGGCAGCGGTGCCTCGGCTCGGCGGGGGGAGGGGTGGTGCTGAGCCGGTCGAGGGCGGAGAGGAAGGCGGCCAGCGTCTTGCCGGAGCCGGTGGGGGCGACCACCAGGACGTCCGTCCCCCGCTGGATGGCCTGCCAGGCCTCGGCCTGTGCGGCGGTGGGGGCGGAGAAGGCACCGGTGAACCAGGCCCGGGTGGCCGGGGCGAAGCCGGCCAGGGGGTCGTCGGCGGGCGGGGTCGGGTGCTGGGGCGCCATGCCCCCATGGTGCCGGGTGGGACCGACAAGCGGGGGTGGGCGGGAGGTTCGGAGGAGGGGTGCAAGCCGGGGAGCAGAAACCACAATCCGCTCATATGGTGAGGAATCGGATGCTTGATCCACCCGTGACCCACCGGACCGACGAGCGGAGACCGTGCGATGGCGCAGGCGCACCCGTCGGGCGGGCCCGCCCGACGCCGTCGGGTCCGCGGGCCCGCCCGGGCGCTGCTTGCGATGCTGCTGATGGCGCTCGTGGTGGGCGGCGCCGTCCCGTCCGTGTCCGGGGCGGGGCGGGCGTACCTCAGCTACCTGGTGCTGGCCGAGGGCGAGGACGCCGCCGGCGCCGCCCGGGCCGGGGCGGAGAGCCGGGCGGCGGGCGGGCAGGTGGTCCAGGAGTACCCGCAGATCGGGGCCGTGCTGGTGTACGCGACCGGCCCGTTCGCCGACCGGGTGCGGGCCCGGCCCGGGATCGCCGCCGTCGGGGCGACCAGGACCGCGCCGGTGGTCGCGCCGCCGCGGGCGGTGACGGGGGCGGGGGACTTCACGGCGGGGGCCGGGACCGGTGGCCGGGCGGGCGGCGACCGGATGGACGGGGAGACCGTCACGGTGCCCGACCCGGGGGAGGCGGGCGCCTGGAACCTCGCCATGCTCGGCGGTGCCGCCCGCGGGGCGGCGGACGCCTCGGCGGTCTCCGGCGGTGCCGCACCGAGCGCCGACGCGCTGCGCGGGGTGCTGGTCGCGGTGCTGGACTCCGGGGTCGACGACACCCACCCGGACCTGCGGGCCGCCGTCGACCCCAAGGCCTCCGCCTCCTGCGCGGACGGCCGGCCCGACGCCCGCACCGGCGCCTGGCGGCCCGACCCCGGGGTGGTCGAGAGCGGCCACGGCACGCACGTCGCCGGGATCGTCGGCGCCACCCGGGACGGCCACGGCGTCACCGGAGTGGCGCCCGGGGTGCGGATCGCCGCCGTCCGGCTGCTCGGGCCGCTCGGGCAGTACTACGCGGAGAACATCGTCTGCGGCATGCTCTGGGCCGCCGACCACGGGGCGAAGGCGGTCAACAACAGCTACTTCGCCGACCCGTGGAAGTACAACTGCCCCGGGGACGCGGACCAGGCCGCGCTGATCGCGGCCGTCGGGCGGGCCGCCGGGTACGCCCGCCGGGCGGGGGCGGTGGTGGTCGCCTCGGCGGGCAACGACGGGCAGGACCTCGGCGCCTCGCGGACCGACGAGCGGAGCCCCAACGACCGGGTCTCGGGGCCGGCGCCCCTGCGTCACCTGGGCACGGAGTGCGTACGGCTGCCCGGTGAGCTGCCCGGGGTGGTCACCGTCACGGCGGTGAACCGGGACGGGCACCCGGCGGCCTACTCCAACTACGGACGCGGACGGGTCTCGCTGGCCGCGCCCGGCGGCGACCCGGACGGCGGGCCGCAGGGGGCGGTCGTCTCCGACTGGCCGGACGGGCGGTACGCGGCGCTGGCGGGGACCTCGATGGCGGCCGCGCACGTGACCGGGGCGGTGGCGGTGGCGGCGGCCCTGCACCCGGAGCTGGGGGCGGACGGGTTGGCCGCGCTGCTGGCCGGGGCGGCGGCGCCGGGGTGCCCCCCGGGGCTCCTGGGCTGCGGGGAACGGCAGTACTTCGGGGCGGGGCTGCTGGTGCTGCCCCGGTGACGGGGGCGCGGGCCGCGCCCCGCGCGCCCGTCGGGTGGTGGGGCGGGGAAAAGCAGGTGACGGGGCGGCGGGACGGGGGTGAGGATCGGGGCATGGGTGATTCGGGTGCGGCCGTGTTCCTGACGACCGAGCGGCTGGTGCTGCGGCGCTTCACGACGGCGGACGCGGACCGGCTCGTGGAACTGGACGGGGACCCTGCGGTGATGCGCTTCCTCACCGGGGGGAAGCCGAGTCCGCGGGAGTGGGTCGAGGGCGAGCTGCTGCCGCGCTACCTGGAGCACTACCGGCGCTACGGCGACCTCGGCTGGTGGGCGGCCGAGGAGCGGGCGGGCGGGGCGTTCCTGGGGTGGTTCGAGTTCCAGCCGACGCGGGAGGGGGAGCGCGGGGAGGTCGAGCTCGGGTACCGCTTGCGGCAGGCCGCGTGGGGGTGCGGCTACGCGACGGAGGGGGCGCGGGCGCTGGTCCGGCTCGGGTTCGCGGAGCTGGGGGTGGAGCGGGTGGTGGCGTACACCATGGCGGTGAACGCGGGCTCGCGGCGGGTGATGGAGAAGAGCGGGCTGTCGTACGTCCGCACGTTCCACGAGGACTACCCGGAGATGATCCCGGGCAGCGAGCACGGCGAGGTCGAGTACGCGCTGACGGCCGGGGAGTGGCGGGCCCGGTCCGGGATACTTGGGGCATGAGGCTGACGGAGTTCTGGCGACGGATGTACGCGCACTTCGGGGAGGCGTACGCGGAGTCGTTCGCGACCGACCACGTGATGAGCGAGCTGGGCGGGCGGACGGTGCGGCAGGCGCTGGAGGCGGGCTGGGAGGCCAAGGAGGTCTGGCGGGTGGTCTGCGACACCCAGGGCGTCTCCGGGGTGCTGCGCTGACTGCCGGCCCCCCGGGGGCATGGGACAGACTGTTCGGGTGACAAATAGCGCGGAACAGAAGAATTCGGACCGGGACGCCGAGGGCGCTCCGGCGGGTGGGGGTCTGTGGGGCGGCGGGATGCCGCGTTGGCTGCCGCGGGCGATGGTGCTGTTCCTGGTGCTGGTGGGGGCCTTCCAGCTCGCGGACTGGGCGTTCCGGCAGCTGATCGACCTGTTCGTGATGCTGCTGGTGTCGTTCTTCCTGTCGCTGGCGCTGGAGCCGGCCGTGGACCGGATGGCCGCGCGGGGGGTGCGCCGGGGGGTCGGGACCTTCCTGGTGTTCGTGGCGGTCGGGATCGCGGTGGTGGGCTTCCTCGCCGCGCTCGGCACCCTGCTGGTCGACCAGGTGGCGAAGCTCGCGGGGGACCTGCCGCACCTGGTCGACAACCTGATCGACTGGATCAACCGGACCTTCCACCAGGACCTCTCGCTGGGCGAGTTGCAGAATCGATTGCTCAAGGATTCCGGCACCATCGAGACCTACGTCCAGCAGGCCGCCGACAACGCCTGGGGCGTCTCGTCCACCGTGATCGGCGGGCTCTTCAAGGCCTTCACGGTCGGGCTGTTCACCTTCTACTTCACCGCCGAGGGCCCGCGGGTGCGCCGGACTGTCTGTTCGATGCTGCCGCCCGCCAAGCAGGCCGAGGTGCTGCGGGCCTGGGAGATCGCGCTCGCCAAGACCGGCGGCTACCTGTACTCCCGGGCGCTGCTCGCGGTGGTGTCGGCCGCCGGGCACTGGGTGATGTTCGAACTGCTCGGCCTGCCGTACGCGGCGGCGCTGGCGGTCTGGGTCGGCGTCATGTCGCAGTTCGTGCCGACCCTCGGGACGTACCTGGCCGGGACGCTGCCGGTGCTGGTGGCGCTGACGGTGAAGCCCGTGGACGCGCTCTGGGTGCTGGTCTTCGTCGTGGTGTACCAGCAGATCGAGAACTACCTGCTGCAGCCGAGGATCACCGCGCGGACGGTGGACGTGCACCCGGCGGTGGCCTTCGGCTCGGTGATCGCGGGCGCGGCGCTGCTCGGCGCGGTCGGCGCGGTGATCGCGATCCCGGCGGCGGCGACGCTCCAGGGCTTCGTGGGGACGTACGTGCGGCGGTACGAGGTGGCCACCGACCCGCGGATCGACCGGGGCGAGCAGCGGCGGGCCCGGCGGGAGCTGCGCCGGGAGGCGGCCCGGCGGCTGCGCCGGATGGTCGGCGGGGACGGGGCGAGGCGCGGGGAGTGACCCGGGGCGCCGCTCCCGGGGTGTCCCCGGGGGCGGCGGGGCCCGGACGTGCGACGCTTGAATCGAACAGATGTTCTTTGTACTCTCCGGCGTGGAGTTTTCCACAGGCGGAGCCCGGCCGGGCCCGTTTGTCAGTGGGACGCGCTAGCGTCGAGGACGATGAAGCGCACAGCACAGAACCCGAGGGAAAAAGCCATGGCAGGTACGGATCGCGAGAAGGCCCTTGAGACCGCGCTCGCCCAGATCGAGCGGCAGTTCGGCAAGGGCTCGGTGATGCGCCTCGGCGAGAAGGCCAACGAGCCGGTCGAGGTGATCTCCACCGGGTCCACCGCCCTGGACGTCGCCCTCGGGGTCGGCGGCATCCCGCGTGGCCGCGTGGTCGAGATCTACGGCCCCGAGTCCTCCGGCAAGACCACCCTGACCCTGCACCTGGCCGCCAACGCCCAGAAGGCCGGCGGCACGGTCGCGTTCGTCGACGCGGAGCACGCGCTCGACCCGGAGTACGCCAAGAAGCTCGGCGTGGACACCGACGCCCTGCTGGTCAGCCAGCCGGACACCGGTGAGCAGGCGCTGGAGATCACCGACATGCTGATCCGCTCCGGCGCGATCGACCTGGTGATCATCGACTCGGTCGCGGCGCTCGTGCCGCGCGCCGAGATCGAGGGCGAGATGGGCGACTCGCACGTCGGTCTGCAGGCCCGGCTGATGAGCCAGGCGCTGCGCAAGATCGCCGGTGCGCTGAACCAGTCGAACACCACCGCGATCTTCATCAACCAGCTGCGCGAGAAGATCGGCGTGATGTTCGGTTCGCCGGAGACCACGACCGGTGGCCGGGCGCTGAAGTTCTACGCCTCGGTCCGCCTCGACATCCGCCGGATCGAGACCCTGAAGGACGGCACCGAGGCGGTCGGCAACCGCACCCGCGTCAAGGTGGTCAAGAACAAGGTCGCCGCGCCGTTCAAGCAGGCCGAGTTCGACATCCTCTACGGCGTGGGCATCAGCCGCGAGGGCGGCCTGATCGACATGGGCGTGGAGCACGGCTTCATCCGCAAGTCGGGCGCCTGGTACACCTACGAGGGCGACCAGCTCGGCCAGGGCAAGGAGAACGCCCGCAACTTCCTGCGGGACAACCCGCAGCTCGCCGACGAGATCGAGCGGAAGATCAAGGGCAAGCTCGGCATCGGCCCGAAGGTGGAGGAGCCGGCCGAGGAGAGTGCCGAGGCCGCCGCCGACGGCGCGGCCAAGCCGATCACCGCGACCGCCACCAAGACGGCCGCGGCGAAGAAGACGGCGGCGGCCAAGGCCTGAGCCGTTGACGCAGTACGACACGGTGGGCGGCGGCCCGGCGGGCCCGGAGGACGACGACTACGGGCCGCCGGACTGGTTCGCCGCGGTCGCGGAGGAGCCCGAGCACGGGCCGCCGGACTGGTTCGCAGCCGTCGCGGAGGAGCCCGAGCCGGTGGCCGCGAAGCCCCGGGCCTCGCGCTCCCGGGGCGGCCGTCCGTCCACCGCGCAGTGGGCATCCGGCGCCGAGCCGGAGTTCGACCTGGCTCCGACCCGGGCGGTGCGCGGCGCGGCGCCCGGGCCGGAGCCGGCGGAAACCCCGGTCGAGGCGCTCGGCCTGGTCTCCGCCTCCGAGCTGCCCACCGGCCGCCGGCGGCGGCGCTCGGCCCTGGAGGCCGAGCAAACCGAAGCGGCCGGACCCGCTTCGACACCGACGGCCGTGGAGAGCGGCCGCGGCGGCGGCGAGGCGGCCGGTCACGGGGGTGTGGCCGCCTCGGCCTCCCGTCGCGGCGGGCGCCGGGGCCGCTCCGCCACCGGGCTGCCCGGGGAGGAGGGCTCCGGCCGTACCTCCCGGAAGCAGGCCGAGGAGTCGGCCGACCCGGAGACCCGCGCCCGGGACATCTGCCTGCGGCTGCTGACCGGCGCCGCCAAGACCCGCAAGCAGCTCGCCGACGCCCTGCGCAAGCGGGAGATCCCGGAGGAGGCCGCCGACGCGGTGCTCACCCGGCTCGAAGAGGTCGGGCTGATCGACGACGCGGCCTTCGCCGCGGCCTGGGTGGAGTCCCGGCACGCCGTCCGGGGCCTGTCCCGGCGGGCGCTGGCCCAGGAGCTGCGCACCAAGGGCGTCGCCGCCGACCTGGTCGAGCAGGCCGTCGCCCAGCTCGACCACGACGACGAGACGGACGCGGCCAGGGCGCTGGTCGAGCGCAAGCTGCGGTCCACCCGGGGGCTGGACACCCAGGTGCGCACCCGGCGGCTGGTCGGGATGCTGGCCCGGCGCGGCTACTCCGAAGGACTGGCGTTCCGGGTGGTGCGCAGCGCGCTGGAAGAGGAGTGGAGTGAACCGTCGGGTCGGGAGTAGTGGCAGTTCTGTAGGTGTCTTGGAGTGGACCAGGTCAACTCTTGACCCTCCCGTGACCCCCACCTAGCCTCGCCTTCAGTGCCCGGGGCGCCTCCGGACGGCGGCGCGCGCGGCGACGGGGGAGTGGGCGGGAATGGGGATCTCGGCGGGCACCGGCCCGGGCGGCTCACTGGTGCCGGTCGCCGGATCGGCCGCACTCCTGCTGCTGGTGGTCGTGGCCGCCGCCGGGCTGGCGATCAGGCGGCTCCGGGCGGCCCGGCGCGGTGCGCTGGCCGAGGCCGAGCAGGCCCGCCGGTGGGCCGAGGAGCAGTCCGCCCGCCAGCGGACCGAACTGGCCCGCCGCGAGGAGGACATGGCCGAGGAGCTGCGCAGGCTGCGCCGCCGGGAGGACGAACTGGCCGAGCGCTCCGCCGAGGTGGAGCAGTCCCGGGGCGAGGCCGAAGCGCTGGTCGCCCGGCGGGCGGCGGCGTTGGAGCGGGCCGCCGGGCTCTCCGCCGAGCAGGCCCGCGCCGAACTCCTGCGGGAGGCCGAGGACTCGGCCCGGCGGGAGGCCGCGGTCACCGTCCGGGAGATCGAGCGCGAGGCCCGGGAGGAGGGCGAGCGCCGGGCCCGGGACATCGTCGCCGGGGCGGTCCAGCGGCTAGCGACGGAGCAGACCGCGGAGAGCGCCGTCACCGTCCTGCGGCTGCCGAACGAGGACATGAAGGGCCGGATCATCGGCCGCGAGGGCCGCAACATCCGCGCCTTCGAGGCGGTCACCGGCGTGAACCTGATCGTCGACGACACCCCCGAGTCGGTGCAGCTGTCCTGCTTCGACCCGGTCCGCCGGGAGACCGCCCGGCTCACCCTGGAGCAGCTGGTCGAGGACGGCCGGATCCACCCGACCCGGATCGAGAGCCTGTACGAGCGCAGCCGCGAGGAGGTCGGGCAGAGCTGCGTCCGGGCCGGCGAGGACGCCCTGCTGGAGGCCCGGGTCGACGGGGTGCACCCCGAACTCGTCCGCACCCTGGGCTCGTTGCGCTACCGGGCGTCGTACGGGCAGAACGTGCTCGGGCACCTGCTGGAGTCCGCGCACCTGGCCGGGATGATGGCCGCCGAGCTCGGGGTGGACCCGGAGCCGGTGCGGCGCGCGGCGCTGCTGCACGACATCGGCAAGGCGCTCACCCACGAGTCGGAGGGCAGCCACGCCGCGGTCGGCGCGGAGCTCGCCCGGCGGTACGGGGAGTCCGCCGAGGTGGTGCACGCGATCGCCGCCCACCACAACGAGGTCGATCCGCGCACCGTGACGGCCGTGCTGACCCAGGCCGCGGACGGCTGCTCGGGCGGCCGGCCGGGCGCGCGCAAGGAGTCGCTGGAGCTGTACGTCCGGCGGCTGGCGCGGCTGGAGGAGATCGCGCGTTCGCACGAGGGCGTGGCCGAGGTGTTCGCGATGCAGGCCGGCCGCGAGGTGCGGGTGATGGTCCGTCCGGACGCGGTGGACGATCTCGGTGCGGAGCTGATCGCCCGTGAGGTCGCCCGCCAGGTCTCCACCGAGCTGACGTACCCGGGCCAGATCCGGGTGACGGTGGTCCGCGAGAGCCGGGCCACGGCGGTGGCCGGCTGAGGCCGTGGCCCGCCGCGGCCCGGAGGCCTCAGCTCGGGGAGTCCACCTGCTGGGGCGACGGCTGCTCGGCCGGGTCGGGGGCCGGGCCGAGCGTGGCCGGGCCGCCGCGGGCGCGGTCGGCGAGGGCGAGCAGGTCCTCGGCGACGGCCCCCTGGGTGGTGCCGACCAGGTGGCCGTCCGGGCGGATCAGCAGGACGGTGTGCGGCCCGGCGCCCGGGTAGTCCTCGGTGACCAGCACCTCGGCGGGGACGGGCAGCGCGGCGGCGACCTCGGCGAGGCGGGGCATCAGGCCGGCGCCGAGCCAGTGCTCGGAGGACCAGACGGCGGTGCCGGGGGCGACCAGCAGCAGCAGGAAGGTGGTGCCGAGCCGGGCGTGCAGGTGGTCGGGGGTGCCGTCGTCGGCGAGCACCGGCAGGTCCGGGACGAGTACGCCGGGGGCGGTGGCGGGCAGCAGCTCGCTGAGCGAGGTGGTGCCGCGCGCGCCGCGCTGCACCGGGACCCGGGCCGGGACGCCGGAGGGCGCCGCCGGGTAGGCGGGCGCGCCGCCGAACCGGCCGGTGCCGAGCTGGCCGTCGGCGAGCAGCGGGGCGTGCTTGCGGAAGCCGCCGACCAGCAGCGAGCGCCGGGTCTGCTGCCAGCCGCGCAGCGGGCGCAGCAGCGGCATGGACTGGTCGACCGCGCGCAGCCGGGCGCCGACCGCCCCGCGCCGCTCGGCCTCGTAGCCGTCCAGCAGGGAGCCGCCGGGCTGCGGGCCGCCGGAGTGGAGGTGCCAGGCGAGGGCGAGCCGCCAGGCGAGGTTGTCGGCGTCGCGCAGCCCGTCCGCGAGGTTCTGCATGCCGAGCGCGCCGTGCAAGTGGGCGGCGTCGCCGGCCAGGAAGCAGCGGCCGCTGCGGAAGCGGGCGGCGAGCCGCTGCTGGGCGGTGTGGTCGGCGGCGGCCAGCAGTTCGAAGCGGGGCAGTTCGCCGCACCAGCCGGTGAGGGTGGAGGTGACCCGGGTGAGCAGGGTGTCGCCGGTGACGATGCCGGGCCAGGTGGCGTGCGGGTCGACGGTCTCGGTGGCGGCGGGGCGGCCGGGGGGCAGCCGCCAGTCGAGCCGCCAGACGCCGTCCGGCAGCGGACGGGCGGAGGCCTCGCGGTCGCCCCGCCACGGGGGCTCGCGGTGCAGCCGGGCGCCGTCGAAGGGCAGGTCGACCCGGACGGTGGCGATGGCGTTGCGGTCGACCGCCGGGCGGCCGGGGAAGCGGATCTTCAGGAGCTTGCGGACGGTGGATCTGGCGCCGTCGCAGCCGACCAGGTGGCTGCCGCGCCACCAGGTGGTGGAGCCGTCCTGGGTGCCCGTGGTGCGGAGGCTGACGCCGTCCCGGTCCTGTTCGAGTTCGACGACCCGGTTGAGCGGGACCAGCCTGATCAGCGGGGTGCCGGTCAGGGCGTCGCGCAGCCCGCGCTGGAGGCGGTGCTGGGGCAGGTGGTAGGTGGGCGAGTCGGTGAGGTCGATCCGCAGCACCTCCTGGCGGCGGCGCCAGACGGCGAAGGAGTCCCACAGCGCGGAGTCCGAGACGGCCCGCGGGTAGCCGATCCGGGTCAGGAAGGCGGCGGTGTCGGCGCCGAGGACGAGGCTGCGCGGGCCTTCCGGGCAGAGGCCGGAGCCCTCGTCCAGGACGATGGTGGGGACCTCGTGCCGGGCCAGGGCGAGGGCCAGGGCCAGACCGACCGGTCCGGCCCCGACCACGATCACCGGGTCCATGAGGGAACCTCCGGGCACGAACCGGCCGATCGGCCGGCGTCAGTTACCGCTGCCGCATATGCCGCGTGGATGCTCCCGGGAGGTGTCACGAAGAGCAATGCAACAGTTCGCCTGCGTGTCCGTCAAGCAGAAGTCGAAGTGCGCCGGTTCGCGCCGCGACGGCCGCGTGCTTCGATCCAGCGTGCGAGCGCGGTCAACAGGAGGCACATCGCGATGTAGATCGGTCCGATCACCAGCACCACGGGGATGTAGGGGAAGCCCGCGGCGTTCATCGGCTGGCTGGCGATCTTCTTGCCGATGAACAGCAGCTCCTGGTAGGTGATGATCAGACCGAGCGAGGTGTCCTTGAGGGTGACGACCAGCTGGCCGATCATCGAGGGCAGCATCGAACGGACGGCCTGCGGCACCAGGATCGACGTCATCACCTGGGTCTTGCGCATGCCGAGCCCGTACGCCGCCTCGCCCTGGCCGCGCGGGACGGCGTTGACGCCGCTGCGGATGATCTCGGCCTGGACCGCCCCGTTGTAGAGGGTGAGGCCGAGCACCAGCGCCCACATCGACTCCTTGGCGAAGAAGGCGTAGTAGAGCCCGACGATCAGGATCAGCAGCGGCATCGCCCGGAAGAACTGGGTGAAGGCCGTGCAGAACCAGCGGACCGGTTTGTGGTCGGAGAGCTGACCGGCCGCCAGCAGGGCGCCCAGGGCGAGCGAGAAGACCGCCGCCAGCCCGAAGGCCTTCAGGGTGGCCAGCAGGCCGTCCAGGATCATCTGCTGGACGAAGTTGTACTGGAACGGGTCCCACAGGTCGGGGTCGAACTGGCCGTTGTCGTTCAGCGCGGTGAAGACGTACCAGAGGAGACCGGCGATGCCGAGCACCGAGAGGACGCCGAACGCGCGGTACCGGGTGCGGGCCTTCGGGCCGGGGGCGTCGTAGAGGACGCTGGCCGAAGCCTGGCGGTTCAGAACACTCATCGGGCCACCGCCAGTCGGGATTCCAGGAAGCGGAAGAACGTGGCGATCGTCGCGCTGATCAGCAGGTAGGCGCAGGCCACCCAGAAGAAGATGGCGAAGATCGAGAAGCCGCGCTCGGAGAAGGTCTGCTGGGCGCTGTACAGCTCGGAGACGCTGAACGCGCCGGCGATCGCCGAGTTCCTGGGCAGGGCGATGAACACGCTGCTCATCGGGCCCAGGACGGTCCGGGCGGCCTGCGGCAGGACGACCAGGGTGAGGGTCTGGCCGAAGGACATGCCCAGGCTGCGGGCGGCCTCCGCCTGGCCGAGCGGCACGGTGTTGATGCCGGAGCGGATCACCTCGCAGACGAACGAGGCGGTGTACCCGCCGAGCGCCAGCACCGCGAACACCAGGTGGCTGAAGTGCACGCCCAGCGGCGGCAGGCCGAAGGTGACGGCGAAGAACAGCAGGGTCAGCGGGGTGTTGCGGAAGAGCGTGACCCAGGCGGTGCCGAAGGCGCGCAGGACCGGCACCGGGGAGACCCGGAAGGCCGCCAGCAGGGTGCCCAGCAGCAGGGCGAGCAGAGCGCTGAGCGCGCTCACCTCGATCGTCTGTAGGAAGCCGTCGCGGAACAACGCGAAGTTGTCGTCCTCGAACAGGAACCCCATCCGGCGGCCCTCCTCTCAGTTCATGGTCGGGAAGTCGACGTACGGCGGGCGGGTCAGTAGCGCTCGAGGGCCGGGACGTCCGGCGCGGCGGAGCCGGAGGCGCCCAGGGTCGCGTCGTAGGCCTTCTTCCAGTCGCCGTTGTCCTCGTGGGCCTTGAGGGCGTCGCTGATGGCGTCGCGCAGCGCCTTGTCGTCCTTGTTGAGGCCGACGCCGTAGTTCTCCTTGGTGAACGGCTTGCCGACCACCTTGAGCTTGGGGGCGTACTTGGAGGCGTAGCCCTTGAGGATCGCGTCGTCGGTGGTGACCGCGTCGACCTCGCCGGACATCAGCTTCTCGACGCAGGCCGAGTAGGTGTCGAACTGCGTGACCTTCGGGTTGTACTGCTGGATGTTCTTGATCGAGGTCGAGCCGGTGGCGGTGCAGACGTTCTTGCCGCCGGTGCTCTCCGCGCCGGTGATCGTGGTGTTGTCGGCCTTCACCAGCAGGTCCTGGCCGGCGATGTAGTACGGGCCGGCGAAGGAGACGCTCTTCTTGCGCTCGTCGTTGATGCTGTAGGTGCCGACGTAGAAGTCGATCTGGCCCTTGGCGATGGCCGGCTCGCGCTGCGAGGAGACCAGGGTCTGCCACTTGATCTGCTGCGGGGTGAAGCCGAGGTCGGCGGCGATCATCTTGGCGATCTCGATGTCGAAGCCGCTGCGGTCGCCGCTGGCGACGTCCTCCCAGCCGAGGTTCGGCTGGTCGGCCTTGGCGCCGATGATCAGCTGGCCGCGCTTCCTGGCCTCGGCGAGGACCGCGGAGTCGACCTTGACGTCGGTCTTGACCGTGTAGGTCGGCAGCGCCGGGGCGGCGCTGCCGCCGCTGCTCGCGGCGGTGGTGCCGGGGGTGCCGTCCTTGCCGCAGGCGGCGGTGGCGGTGAGCGCGACGGCACAGAGCGCGACGGCGAGGGTGCGGGACGTCCTCATGAGGGTTCTCCTGGGGGTGGGCCGCGGTGTCAACCGGGCTCTGGCGTCTGGAAGGCGTTGCACGGCGGGACCGGCCGGCACCGGTGACGAAGCCGGGGGCGGCCCCGCCGGTCTCGAAGCGTCAGTGGTGGAGGATCTTCGAGAGGAAGTCCTTGGCGCGGTCGGAGCGCGGTGCGGTGAAGAAGGCGTCCGGGGTGTTCTGCTCGACGATCTTCCCGTCGGCCATGAACAGCACCCGGTTGGCGGCGGAGCGCGCGAAGCCCATCTCGTGGGTGACCACGACCATCGTCATGCCGTCCGCGGCCAGTTGGCGCATGACCTCCAGCACCTCGTTGACCATCTCCGGGTCCAGCGCCGAGGTGGGCTCGTCGAAGAGCATCACCTTGGGCTTCATCGCCAGCGCCCGGGCGATCGCCACGCGCTGCTGCTGGCCGCCGGAGAGCTGGGCCGGGAACTTGTCCGCCTGCGCGCCGACGCCGACCCGCTCCAGCAGCTCCCGGGCGGTCTTCTCGGCCTGCGGGCGGGGCACCTTGCGCACCTTCACCTGGCCGATGACCACGTTCTCCAGCACGGTCTTGTGCGCGAACAGGTTGAAGCTCTGGAACACCATGCCGACCTCGGCGCGCAGCCGGGCCAGCTCCTTGCCCTCGTCGGGCAGCGGCCGGCCGTCGATGGTGATCGTGCCGGAGTCGATCGTCTCCAGCCGGTTGATCGTCCGGCAGAGCGTCGACTTGCCCGATCCGGACGGGCCGATCAGTACGACCACCTCGCCCTGGGCGATCCTGAGGTCGATGTCCTGCAGCACGTGCAGCGCGCCGTAGTGCTTGTTGACCTTGCTCAGCACGACCAGGGGGGCGGCTGCGGTGGTTGAGTCCTCGACCGGGCTCTCGGTCATCGCGCCTGCTCCCTCTGTCGTCGAATAACGCCTGCCCGAGAAGTCTCAACTCCCTTGGGAGGCAGTGGTGGTGCGAATCCGGGGGCCGCGGCCGGCGGAGCCGCAGCCCCCGGTGGGCCGACCTTAGGAGCCGTGACCGTTCGCCGTCAGCCGATCTGAGCGGAACTTGAGGATCACGAAACGGCCACGCGTCGCCCACGCGCTGTTCGCGCGGGCGCCGACGGGGCATGTCACAGCGGGAATCCGCTCCGGTGCTCCCCGTCCCCCACGGGCCCGGTGCGCGGTCGAACCTGGCGTCGGGCCGTTCACTGGCTCATACTGCGCAGGACCGGGACTTGACCGATCGGCCCGGTGATCACTGGTGATCAGGTGGGGGAAGGAGGAGAACAGGATGCGACTTCTGCTCGTCGAGGACGACGAACGCGTGGCCGCCGCGCTGGTCGCGGTGCTGGGCCGGCACGGCTTCCAGGTCCGGCACGCCCGCAGCGGGCACGAGGCGCTGGACGCCCTGGTGCCGGACGGCAACGAGCCGTACCGCGTGGTGCTGCTCGACCTCGGGCTGCCCGACCGCGACGGCTTCGAGGTGTGCAGCCGGATCAGGGCCGGCAGCGGCGTCCCGGTGATCATGGTCACCGCCCGCGCCGACGTCCGCTCCCGGATCCACGGCCTCAACCTGGGCGCCGACGACTACGTCACCAAGCCGTACGACATGGGCGAGCTGCTCGCCCGCATCCACGCCGTGGCCCGCCGCGGCGCCGCCCCCGCCGCGGTGCCGGTGCCCGCGCCCGACACCGTGCCGCAGCAGCGCGGCCCGCTGGAGTCCCGCGGCATCCGGATCGACCGGGAGCGCCGCCGGGTCAGCGTGGACGGCCGCGACGTGCCGCTCACCCGCAAGGAGTTCGACCTGCTCGCGCTGCTCGCCCAGAGCCCGGGCGTGGTCTACCGGCGCGAGCAGATCTTCAGCGAGGTCTGGCGCAGCGGCTGGGAGGGCAACGGGCGCACCCTGGAGGTGCACATCGGCTCGCTGCGCAACAAGCTGGCGCTGCCCGGCCTGGTCGAGGCCGTGCGCGGGGTCGGCTACCGGCTGATCCCCGACTGTCCGGGGCCGGCCGCCCCCGCCCCGTCGGCCCCCGCCCCGTCCGCCCCCGCTCCCGCGGAGCACTGACCGCACGTGCGCACCCGCCTGCTCGGCATCCTGATCGCCCTCATGCTCTGCGTCCTGGCCGCCCTGGGGCTGCCGCTCGCGGCGGCGGTCGCGGCGGCCGAGCAGACCAAGGTCGTCGTCGACCGGCTCGACGACGCCGCCCGCCTCGCCCAGGACCTGCCCACCTCCGGCGCCGCCGACTCCGCCCGCAAGGGCGAACCGGAACCCGCCCCGGGCGACCTCAGCCGACAGCGCGCGATCCTCTCCGAGGTCCGCCGCTACCACGACCTGTACGGCGTCCGGCTGGGCATCTTCCAGCGCGACGGGGTGGCGATCGCCGCCGCCCCGGGCGACTGGCGGGTGCCCGGCGAGGGCTGGGGCGCCCAGGCCTTCCAGGAGGCGCTGGACGGGCGGCGCAGCCACAACCCGCCGCAGGTCTGGCCGTGGACGCCGGACCGGACGATCATCGTCGCCGCCCCGGTGGTGCGCGACGGCGACGTGGTCGCGGTGGTGCTGAGCGAGTCCCCGACCGAGGCGCTGCGCACCCGGGTGCTGCACAAGTGGCTGGTGATCGTCGCGGGCGAGGCCGCCGCGATGATCGTCGCCGTGCTGCTCGCCGTCCGGCTCACCGAGTGGGTGCTGCGCCCGGTGCGCACCCTGGACCGGGCCACCCACGACATCGCCACCGGCCGGATGGCCGCCCGGGTCGCCCCCGGCGGCGGACCGCCCGAACTCCAGCGGCTGGCCCGCTCGTTCAACGAGATGGCGGACCACGTGGTGCTCGCCATGGACCAGCAGAAGGCCTTCGTCGCGGACGCCTCGCACCAGCTGCGCAACCCGCTGTCGGCCCTGCTGCTGCGGGTCGAGCTGCTCGGCCTGGAACTGCCCGAGGGCCACGAGGAGGAGCTCAGCGGCGTACGGGAGGAGGGCGTCCGGCTGGCCCGGGTGCTGGACGACCTGCTCGGGCTGGCCACCGCCGAGCACGCCCGCCCCGAACCGGAGCGCACCGACCTCGCCGAGCTCACCCTGGCCCGGGTCGACGCCTGGCGGCCGGCGGCCGAGCAGCGCGGGATCACGCTGCGCTGGGACGGCCCGGCGCTGGCGATCGGGATGGCCGACCCGATCGGCTTCGGCTCGGCCCTGGACGCCGTGGTCGACAACGCGCTCAAGTTCGGCCCGCCCGGCAGCGAGGTGCGGCTGCGGGTCGCGGTGCGCCGGGACGAGGTCGCGGTGACCGTCACCGACGCCGGGCCCGGCCTCACCGAGGACGAGCTGTCCCGGGCCGGGGACCGGTTCTGGCGCAGCCCGCGGCACCAGAACGTGGACGGTTCGGGGCTCGGGCTGTCCATCGCCCGCACCCTGCTGGCGGCCGGCGGCGGCACGCTCGGCTTCGCGCCGGTCAAGCCGACCGGGCTCGCGGTGACGCTGGCGGTGCCCCGGCCGGAGAAGCCGGAGAAGTAGCCGCCGGGGCGGGGCCTACGGCTTCACCGAGCGGTAGTAGCGCGCCGCGCCGGTGTGCAGCGGGAGCGGGTCGGTGTAGACGGCGGTGCGCAGGTCGACCAGCTGGGCCGCGTGCACCTGGGCGCCGATCTGGTCCCGGCTGTCGATCACCGCGCGGGTCATGCCCTCGACCAGGCCCGGGTCCACGTCGTCCCGGGTGATCAGCAGGTTGGGCACGGCCACCGTGGCGACCGCGTCCTTCGGTTCGGCGTTCGGGTAGGTGCCCTTGGGCATGGTGGCCGCCCGGTAGGCGTCGGTGCCGCCACCCTCGGCCTTGTGCAGGGCCTCGGCGAGGTCGCTCAGCGGCACGATCCGGATCCGGACGTGCTCGGAGAGGTCGGTGAGCGCGCTGGTGGGCAGGCCGCCGGACCAGAAGAAGGCGTCCAGGGTGCCCGCGCGCAGGTCGTCGGCGGCCTCGCCGACGCCCTTCGACACCGGGACGATGTCATGGTCCGGGTCCAGCCCGGCGGCGGTCAGCAGCCGCCTGGTCACCAGGTTCACCCCGGACTGCGGCAGCCCGACGCCGACCTTCAGGCCCTTGAGGTCGGCGGTGCGCCGCACCGGGGAGGAGGCCGGGACGACCAGCTGCAGGTAGTCGTCGTACAGCCGGGCGATCGCCCGCAGCTTCTCCTTGCCGGGCTCGTGGTAGTCGGCGACCGCGTCGGCGGTGGCGATCGCGAAGGTGTCCCGGCCGTCGATCACCCGGCCGATGTTGTCGACCGAGCCCTCGGAGTTGTCCAGGGCCAGCCGCACCCCCGGCATCGCCCGCGAGACGTGGCCCTGGAGCAGCTGCCCGTACCGGTCGTAGACGCCGCGCTGCACCCCGGTGGCGAAGCGGACCTCGCCGCGCGGGTACCCGGGCGAGCGGCCCGCCGACAGCCACCAGCCGCCGAACCCGGCCACCAGCAGCACCAGCACCAGCACCGTCCGCCACAACGGGCTGCGGGCTGCGGCACGGACGGCGGCGCCGGGACGGTACGGAGTGGTGGGGGTCATGCAGGGATACTGCCAGGCGCTCCGGCCGAACGGGAGGGGAACGGGTGGTGGAAGCTCCGGGAAAAGCCCTTCGCCGCTGCCCGTACCCTGGTCTGGTGAGCGGTGAGAGCGGATTGAAGAGCTACAAGGTCGTCACGCACGGCTGTCAGATGAACGTCCACGACTCCGAGCGGCTGTCCGGCCTGCTGGAGGACGCGGGGTACGTCAAGGCCGGGCCCGAGGGCGACCCGGACCTGGTGGTGTTCAACACCTGCGCGGTGCGCGAGAACGCCGACAACAAGCTGTACGGCAACCTCGGCCAGCTCGCGCCGGTCAAGACCCGCCACAAGGGCATGCAGATCGCCGTCGGCGGCTGCCTGGCCCAGAAGGACCGCGAGACCATCGTCAAGCGCGCCCCCTGGGTCGACGTGGTCTTCGGCACCCACAACATCGGCCACCTGCCGGCGCTGCTGGAGCGGGCCGCGGTCGAGCGCAAGGCCCAGGTCGAGATCCTGGAGTCGCTGGAGACCTTCCCCTCCACCCTGCCGACCCGCCGCGAATCCGCGTACGCCGCCTGGGTCGCCATCTCGGTCGGCTGCAACAACACCTGCACCTTCTGCATCGTCCCCGCGCTGCGCGGCAAGGAGGAGGACCGCCGCCCCGGCGACGTCCTCGCCGAGATCGAGGCGCTGGTGGGCGAGGGCGTCATCGAGGTGACCCTGCTCGGCCAGAACGTCAACGCCTACGGCTCCGACCTGGGCGACCGCGAGGCCTTCTCCAAGCTGCTGCGCGCCGCCGGCCAGATCGAGGGCCTGGAGCGGATCCGCTTCACCTCGCCGCACCCGCGCGACTTCACCGACGACGTGATCGCCGCGATGGCCGAGACCCCGAACGTGATGCACCAGCTGCACATGCCGCTGCAGTCCGGCTCGGACCGCGTCCTCAAGGCGATGCGCCGCTCCTACCGGCAGGAGCGTTTCCTCGGGATCATCCGGAAGGTCCGCGAGGCGATGCCCGACGCGGCGATCTCCACCGACATCATCGTGGGCTTCCCCGGCGAGACCGAGGAGGACTTCGAGGAGACCATGCACGTCGTCCGCGAGGCCCGCTTCACCAACGCCTTCACCTTCCAGTACTCCAAGCGCCCCGGCACCCCCGCCGCGGAGATGGCGGACCAGGTGCCGAAGGAGGTCGTGCAGGCCCGCTACGACCGGCTGATCGCCCTCCAGGAGGAGATCTCCTGGGAGGAGAACAAGAAGCAGGTCGGGCGGACCCTGGAGATCCTGGTCGCCGAGGGCGAGGGCAAGAAGGACGACCAGACCCGGCGGCTCTCCGGCCGCGCCCCCGACAACCGGCTCGTGCACTTCACGAAGCCGGAGGAGCCGGTGCGCCCCGGCGACACGGTGACCGTCGAGATCACCTACGCCGCCCCGCACCACCTGCTCGCCGAGGGCCCCGCGCTCGCGGTGCGCCGCACCCGGGCCGGCGACGCCTGGGAGAAGCGCCAGGCCGCGCCCGCCGCCAAGCCGGCCGGCGTGCTGCTCGGCCTGCCGAAGATCGGCGCCCCGGCGGAGCTGCCACTGGCCGCGCCGGCGGGCGGGGCCTGCTGCGGCGACTGACACCGTGCCCGGTACGGCGGCCTGACGGGAGGATCCACTCCCGCCGGGCCGCCGTCGTCGTTGGCTAGAGTGATCCGCATGCTGGTAGCCGCCGCCGTGTGCCCCTGTCCGCCGCTGCTCGTCCCCGAGGTCGCCGCCGGGGCCGCGCCCGAGCTGGACGGCCTGCGCGCGGCCTGCGACGAGGCGCTCGCGGCGCTGGTCGCGGCCGGACCGCAGCTGGTCGTGGTGGTCGGCACCGGGCCGGCGGCCGAGGTGTGGACCGAGGGCGGGGCCGGCTCCTTCCACCGCTACGGGGTGCCGCTGGTCGCCAAGCTGCCCGGCGAGCGGGTCGAGGGGCCGGAGCTGGCCCCCTCGCTGACCGTCGGCGCCTGGCTGCTGGAGCGTGCCGGGGTGGGCCTGCCCACGCACGCCTGCGCGGTGCCCGCCGACGCCCCCGCCGACCGGATGCTCGGCCTTGGCCAGGGCCTGGCCGGGCTCGCCGACCGGGTCGCCCTGCTGGTGCTCGGCGACGGCAGTGCCTGCCGCTCGGTGAAGGCGCCCGGCTACCTGGACGAGCGGGCCGAGGGCTTCGACACCGCGCTGGCCGCCGCCCTGGGCACGGCCGACCTGCCCGCCCTGGCCGCACTGGACCCGGGCCTGGCCGCCGAGCTCAAGGCCGACGGCCGGGCGCCCTGGCAGGTGCTGGCCGGCGCCGCGCAGGGCGCCGGCCTCACCGGGCGGCTGGGCTACCAGGACGCGCCGTACGGGGTCGGGTACTTCGTGGCGTCCTGGTCCTAGCAAGTCGGCGGGGCAGGCCTGCGGGTCAGGACCGCGGGGCCTGCGGGGGCTGCTCCTCGTCGCCCGGCTTCGGCTTGTGGGCGAAGTCGCCGACCGCGCCCTTGGCCTTGCCGGCGCCGTGCTCGATCTTGTCGCTGTACTTGCCCTTGGTCGCCTTGTCGATCGCGCCGCCGGCCTTGTCCACGGCCTTCTCGATCTGGTCGCTGTGCTTGCCGGCGAACTCGCTGGCCTTGTCCTTGAGCTCCTCGGCCTTGCCCTTGAGGTTGTCCATCAGACCCATGGCGATCTCCTTCATCCGCTGTTCCCCGCACAACGACCGGGCTCGGCAAAGCGTTCGCAAACCGGCCCAACCGGGGAAACGGCCGGAAAGTGTCCGGGAAACAGTCATATCCTCGCGCAGTCGCGGGCGGGTGGCAGCCCGGTCCGCGGGCGCCCGGCCGTTTTGCGAGACTGGAGCGGTGAGCAGCTCCCGTACCCCGCGCGTCATCTCGATCGTCGGCGCGACCGCCGCCGGCAAGTCCGACCTGGCCGTCGCCATCGCCCGCAGTCTCGACGGCGAGGTGATCAACACCGACTCGATGCAGCTGTACCGGGGCATGGACATCGGCACCGCCAAGCTCACGATGGAGGAGCGCGGGGGGGTGCCGCACCACCTGATGGACGTCTGGGACGTCACCGAGGCCGCCAGCGTCGCCGAGTACCAGCGGCTGGCCCGGGCCGAGATCGACCGGCTGCTCGCCGCCGGCCGCACGCCCGTCCTGGTCGGCGGCTCCGGGCTGTACGTCCGGGCGGCGATCGACGAGATGGAGTTCCCGGGCACCGACGCGGCGGTGCGGGCCCGGCTGGAGGCCGAGCTGGAGCAGGCCGGCCCGTACGCGCTGCACCGGCGGCTGGCCGAGCTGGACCCGGCGGCCGCCGAGGCGATCCTCACCGGCAACGGGCGGCGGATCGTCCGCGCCCTGGAGGTCATCGAGATCACCGGGCAGCCGTTCACCGCCAACCTGCCGAGCAACACCGCCGTCTACGAGGCGGTGCAGATCGGCGTCGCCGTGCCGCGCCCCGAGCTGGACGAGCGGATCGCGCTGCGGGTCGACCGGATGTGGGAGGCCGGACTGCTGGACGAGGTGCGGGAGCTGGAGAAGGTCGGACTGCGGGAGGGCAGGACCGCCTCCCGGGCGCTCGGCTACCAGCAGGTGCTCGACCACTTCGCCGGCGGGTGCACCGAGGACGAGGCCCGGGCCGAGACCGTCCGGGCCACCAAGCGCTTCGCCCGCCGCCAGGAGTCCTGGTTCCGCCGCGACGACCGGATCCACTGGCTCTCCCGGCCGGCCGGCACCGACCCCGTCGAGCTGCTGGAACGCTCCATGGAACTGATCGACCGTCAGGGAGTTCCGGCCGCGCAGGAAGGGTTTCCGGCCAATCCGGCGGTGCACCTGCGCGCGCAGGCGCCCGTGCAGGACGAACCGGCGGTCACGGGCCGATCACGTGATGGCCACGGATCACCCGTCGACCCCGGTCAGGCCCGGAACGCCCCTCTGGACATGCCATCATCGATGCCGTAGGGGTCGACCGAACGGGCCGGCCGTGCCCGGCCGCGAGTCCGCTCGTGTCGAACTGTCAGGGGAGGCCGTGTGTCGACGGGTACCGGCCCCGAATCCGGCCAGGGCGGGAGCGTCACCGTACCGGCCGAGGAGTTCGACGAGTCGACGATGGGCGACCTGCCCGTGCTGACCGGCCTGGAGGCGCCGACCTCCTACGCGGCCGCGGTGCCCGCCCTGGACACCCGCACCCCGCCCGGCGGCGCGGTGCACGAACGGGAGATCCGCCCGCTGCGCCGGCTGCGCTGGTGGCAGACGCTGCCGATCGCCCTGCTGGGCACCCTCGGCTCGCTGATGTTCGCCTTCCCGCTCGCCTTCGGCTCGGCCGGGGCGCGCGCCACCATGGTCGGGATGCTCGGGCTGCTGTTCACCGCCGCCTCGATGGGCTGGGGCGCGATGGCCGCCCGGCACGCCGGCTACACGTGGCCGGGGCTGCCGCGCCGGGGCTCCGGGCAGCGGGCCGGCTGGAAGGCGATCGCGGTCTACACCCTGATCGCGCTGGCCGCCTGCGCGCTCGCGGTCTGGCGGGTCGCCTACCTGCGCTGAGCGCCTCCCGGCGGCTCAGTACCATCGGAGGGGTGAGCGCATCCTCCCCCCAGCAGGTCGGCATCCCCTTCTTCAAGGGCCACGGCACCCAGAACGACTTCGTCATCGTCCCGGACCCGGACGGCGCGCTGGAGATCGGTCCCGAGACCGTCGCCGCGCTGTGCGACCGGCGGGCCGGCATCGGCGGGGACGGGCTGCTGCGCGTGGTGCGCGCCGCCGCCGACCCGGCCGCCGCGGCGATGGCCGACCGGGCCGAGTGGTTCATGGACTACCGCAACTCGGACGGCAGCATCGCCGAGATGTGCGGCAACGGCCTGCGGGTCTTCGCCCGCTTCCTGGTCGAGGCCGGACTGGCCGAGCCGGGCGAACTGGCCGTCGCCACCCGCTCCGGGGTGCTCACCGCGAAGGTCGCCGGGGCCGCCGCGGACGGCACGCCCGGCGACGTCACCATCGACATGGGCCGGGCCCGGCTGCCCGGGCCGGACGGCATCGAGGTCGCGGTCGGCGAGCGGCGCTGGCCGGCCCTGAACGTCAACATGGGCAACCCGCACGCGGTGGCCTTCGTGGAGAGCCTGGAGCACGCCGGGGACCTGTACACCGCGCCGCTCACCAGCCCGGCGGACGCCTACCCGGAGGGCGTCAACGTCGAGTTCGTGGTGGACCGCGGGCCGCGGCACGTCGCGATGCGGGTGCACGAGCGCGGCTCGGGCGAGACCCGCTCCTGCGGCACCGGCGCGTGCGCGGTGGCGGTGGCGGCCATCCGCCGGGACGGCGCCGACCCGGCGGTCACCGGCGAGGCGGTCTCGTACACCGTGGACGTGCTGGGCGGCCGGCTGGTCATCACCGAGCACCCGGACGGCCGGGTGGAGATGGCCGGTCCGGCGGTGATCGTGGCCGAGGGCCGGCTGGACGGGCGCTGGTGGGAGTCGGTGCGTTAGGGCCCGTCTCCGGTGGGGCTCGTCCTCGAACCCGCGTCCGCGGGGCGACAGGCCCGGGGGCCGGCAGCCCGGTTTGCCCAATTCGTTCGGTGATGAATCCCCCCGATCGGGTGATACCGGTCGCGGACGGGAATCAGGGCGTCGCGGAACGTGCTCTGCTCGGTAGCATGGACCACCGGGTCGATCACCCCATGGGGAGGGGTGTCGAGATCACCCCCTCGGACGGGGCGGCGCCCGGCGACCGTTGCCGGAGGTGCCGATGACCATCGAAGCCGGGCAGCCCCTGGGGCAGCCGACGACCGTACGGCAGGGAGGGGCCAGGCGGCCCCTCGGGGAGCTCGGCCTGGCCGCCCTCGGCCGGGCCGGGCGGGCCGCCCTGCTCGCCACCGGCCGGCCGCCCGTGCCGGACGCCCTGGAACCGCTCGTCCGGGTCCACCGCCGGCACCATCCGCAGGCCGACCTCGGCCTGCTCGCCCGGGCCTACCGGCTCGCCGAGGCCAGCCACCGCGGCCAGAAGCGCAAGAGCGGCGAGCCGTACATCACCCACCCGCTGGCCGTCACCATGATCCTGGCCCAACTCGGCGCCGGGACGACCACCCTGGTCGCCTCGCTGCTCCACGACACCGTCGAGGACACCGAGTTGACGCTGGACCAGGTGGGCGCCGGGTTCGGGCCCGAAGTCGCCTACCTGGTCGACGGGGTGACGAAGCTGGAGAAGGTCGACTTCGGGGCCGCCGCCGAGGCCGAGACCTTCCGCAAGATGCTGGTCGCCACCGGGGACGACGTCCGGGTGATGGTGATCAAGCTCGCCGACCGGCTGCACAACATGCGCACCATCCGGCACATGAAGCCGGCCAGCCAGGTGCGGATCGCCAAGGTCACCCGGGACGTGCTGATCCCGCTGGCCGAGCGGCTCGGCATCCAGGTGCTCAAGGCGGAGCTGGAGGACATCGTCTTCGCCACCCTGCACCCCGAGGAGCACGCCCGCACCCGCGCCCTGATGACCGGTCACGAGGCCGAGCCGGACACCCTGCTGGAGCCCTTCGCCCGGCAGCTGGCCCGCCAGCTGGCCGAGGGCGGGGTGGCCGCCGAGGTGACCGTCCGGCCCCGGCACTGCGTCTCGCTGCACCGGGTGCTGCTCCGGCGGGCCGCCGTGCCCGGGCCGGACGGCCGGCCGCAGGGGCCGCGGCCGGCCGACTTCGGGCGGCTGCTGGTGGTGGTCGAGGAGAACGCCGACTGCTACGCCGTGCTCGGCGAGCTGCACACCTGCTGGACGCCGCTGCCCGGGGAGTTCAAGGACTTCGTGGCCGCGCCCAAGTTCAACCTCTACCAGTCCCTGCACACCGCCGTGGCGCTGAGCGGCGGCGCGGTGGTCGAGGTGCTGGTCCGCACCCGGCGGATGCACGAGGTGGCCGAGACCGGGGTGGTCGCGCTCGGGGACCCGTCCCCGGCCGGCGCCGTCCAGGACGCCGACGAGCTGGACCGCACCGACCCGGCCCGCCCGGGCTGGCTCAGCCGGCTGCTGGAGTGGCAGCAGGAGACGCCAGACCCGGACGCCTTCTGGTCCGCGCTCACCGCCGACCTGGCCGGCGACCGCGAGATCACCGTGGTGACGGAGAGCGGCGAAACGCTTCAGCTGCGGGCCGGCGCCACCTGCGTGGACGCGGCCTACCTGCTCGGCGAGGAGACCGGCCACCGATGTATCGGCGCGCGGGTCAACGGGCGGCTCACCGCGCTGTCCACCGTGCTGGAGGACGGCGACCAGATCGCGGTGCTCACCGAGACCCTCCCGGCCGGCGGCGGACCGCCCTCCGGGCCCGCCCCCGAGTGGCTGGCGCACGCCCGCACCCCCGCCGCCCGGCTGGCCATCGAGCGCTGGCTGGCCGATCCCCCGGCCCGGCAGCCGGCGGTCCGCACCGGCCCGGCCGGCGGCCAGCCCGTCCCGCCCGGGCGCCCGGCCGCCGAGCGGCGGGCGGCCCCGGTCGCGGTGGCCGGCCGGCCCGGGGCGTCGGTCCGGCTGGCCCGCTGCTGCACCCCGGTGCCGCCGGACGAGGTGGCCGGCTACCCGATCCGCGGCGGCGCGGTCGCGGTGCACCGCACCGGCTGCCCGGCGGGGGAGCGGATGCGCGCGGACGGGCGGGCCGAGCTGGAGGTCCGCTGGCGGTCGGAGGGCGCGCCGGCCGCCGGGCACCGGGCCACCCTGCGGGCCGAGGCGCTGAACCGGCCCCGGCTGCTCGCCGACCTCACCGCGGCGATCTCCGGCGCGGGCGTCGGCATCGTCTCGGCCGAGGTCGAGCCGCCGCAGGAGTCCCGGGTCCGGCACACCTACACCGTCGAACTGCCCGAGCCGGCCGCGCTGCCCGGGCTGATGCGGGCGATGCTCAAGGTCTCCGGGGTGTACGACGTGAGCCGGCCGCAGGCCCCGGAGGGTTCGTAGGGGCCGCCGTCCCGGGGAAAATGGGGATGACCGGCCCGCGCCGGGCGTGCGACCATCATGGGGAATTCACGGCCGGTCCACGGCGTTCTCCGGGCACAGGAGCCCGGGGGCACCCGGGGACCTGAGGGGTAGCTCACCCCGCCCGGACGGTAGCCGGGGCGGCAGCTGGGCAGACTCCGTACGGGACCGCCACCGCGGTCCCCGAAGGCCACCCGTACCAGCCAGCCAAAGGACAGAATGACCTCCACGTTCGACACCCGCGACCACGCCGACGCTCCGCGCCGCCTCGACGGTCTGCGGGCGGAAGCCCTCATGGACGAGGACCTCGCGGCCATCGACGAGGACCGCGGCCACCACTACGACGGCGACCAGTACGACCGCAGCGAGCGAGCCGCCCTGCGCCGTGTCGCCGGCCTCTCCACCGAACTCGAGGACGTCACCGAGGTCGAGTACCGCCAGCTCCGCCTGGAGCGCGTGGTGCTCGTCGGCGTCTGGACGGACGGCACGCTGGAGGAGGCGGAGAACTCGATGGCCGAGCTCGCCGCGCTCGCCGAGACGGCCGGCTCCCAGGTGCTGGACGGCGTCATCCAGCGCCGTGACAAGCCCGACGCGGCCACCTACATCGGCTCCGGCAAGGCGAAGGAGCTGCGCGACATCGTCGCCGCCACCGGCGCCGACACCGTGGTCTGCGACGGTGAGCTCACCCCGGGCCAGCTGATCCACCTGGAGGACGTGGTCAAGGTCAAGGTCGTCGACCGGACGGCCCTGATCCTGGACATCTTCGCCCAGCACGCCAAGTCCCGGGAGGGCAAGGCGCAGGTCTCGCTCGCGCAGATGCAGTACATGCTGCCGCGGCTGCGCGGCTGGGGTCAGTCGCTGTCCCGGCAGATGGGTGGCGGTGGCTCCGGCTCCTCGGGCGGCGGCATGGCCACCCGCGGTCCCGGTGAGACCAAGATCGAGACCGACCGGCGCCGGATCCGCGAGAAGATGGCGAAGCTCCGCAAGGAGATCGCCGACATGAAGAAGGGCCGCGACACCAAGCGCCAGGAGCGCAGGCGCCACCAGGTGCCGTCCGTGGCCATCGCCGGGTACACCAACGCCGGCAAGTCCTCCCTGCTCAACCGGCTCACCGGCGCCGGCGTCCTGGTGGAGAACTCGCTGTTCGCCACCCTGGACCCGACGGTGCGCCGGGCCGAGACCCCGACCGGGCGGCTCTACACCCTGGCCGACACCGTCGGCTTCGTCCGGCACCTGCCGCACCACCTGGTCGAGGCCTTCCGCTCGACCATGGAGGAGGTCGCCGACGCGGACCTCATCCTGCACGTCGTGGACGGCTCGCACCCCGAGCCGGAGACGCAGCTGGCCGCCGTCCGCGAGGTCATCGTCTCGGTCGACGCGCAGAACGTGCCGGAGGTCGTGGTGATCAACAAGGCGGACGCCGCCGATCCGCACGTGCTCCAGCGCCTGCTGCGCCGCGAGCCGCACGCCATCGTGGTGTCGGCCCGCAGCGGCGCCGGCATCGAGGAGCTGCTGCGGCTGATCGACGACGAGCTGCCGCGTCCGGCGGTCGAGGTGCGGGCCCTGGTGCCCTACACCCAGGGCGCGCTGGTCTCCCGGGTGCACGCCGAGGGCGAGCTGCTCTCCACCGAGCACACCGGCGAGGGCACCCTGCTGCACGCCAAGGTGCCGGCCGAGCTGGCCGCCGAGCTGGAGTACTTCGCGGTGGCCCTGCAGGGCTGAGCCCGAAGCGCACGGAGGGGCCCCGGGACGGATCGCCGTCC
>NZ_JBHVEU010000042.1:0-31261 GCF_042802075.1 Kitasatospora sp. NPDC057518 | reverse complement strand
CGCCACCCCCAATGTGGCGAGCGCCGCGGACTGCGCACCCGCCCAGGTGGTGGCCAACGGCGGTTTCGAGTCCGGTGGTTCGTCCTGGTCGGCGCCGAGCGGCGCGATCACCGCCGACACCGGCCAGAGCGCCCACTCCGGCAGCTCCTACGCCTGGCTCGACGGCTACGGCTCCAGCCACACCGACACGCTCTCGCAGTCCGTCACCCTCCCCGCCGGGTGCGGCACCGCGACGCTCGGGTTCTGGCTGCACGTCGACACCGCCGAGACGACCGGCAGCACCGCGTACGACAAGCTGACCGTCAAGCTCGGCTCCACCACCCTGGCCACCTACTCCAACCTGGACGCGAAGGCCGGGTACGTGCACAGGACGCTCGACGTCTCCGCCTTCGCCGGCCAGTCCGTGACGCTCGCCTTCACCGGCGTCGAGGACGCCAGCCTGCAGACCAGCTTCGTGCTGGACGACGTCACCCTGGACGTCTCCGGCGGAGGCACGTCGCCCCAGCCCGGCGACCCGACCCGCACCCCGGTCGCGCCGACGTACACCGTCGGCCTCACCAGCGACTCCTCCGGCGGCAGTTGGACCGGGCACGAGAGCGTGACGTTCACCAACGCCTCGCCCGACCCGCTGAACGAGGTGTACCTGCGGCTGTGGGACAACGCCCACGGCAGCTGCCCCAGCACCCCGATCACGGTGACCAACGTGACCGGCGGCACGCCCTCACCGCTCACGGTGAACTGCACCGCGCTCAAGATCACCCTGCCGGCCCCGCTCGCCCAGGGCCAGAGCGGCACCGTCGCCTTCGACCTCGGCATCACCGTGCCGAGCGGCGCGGACCGCTTCGGCCACGACGGCGCGTACAACTTCCTCGGCAACGCCCTGCCCGTCCTCGCGATACGGGACGCGGCCGGCTGGCACCTCGACCCGTACACCAACAACGGCGAGTCCTTCTACTCGGTGGCCGCGGACTTCGCCGTCACCCTGGACCACCCGAGCGGTCTGCTGGTGCCCGCGACCGGCACCTCGGTGGACACCCCCGGCACGGCCGGACGGACCGTCACCAAGGCGACCGCGAGCAAGGTGCGCGACTTCGCCTGGGGCGCCGGGCCGTTCACGAGGATCTCCGGCACCTCCGCCGCCGGGGTGAAGGTCAACGTCTACTCGGTGGCGGGCATCAGCGCGGCCGACTCCCAGTCGATGCTCTCCACCGCGACCTCGGCGGTCGACGCCCACGCCCAGCGCTTCGGCGCCTACCCGTACGGCGAGTTGGACGCGGTGCTCGACAACAACTTCTGGTTCGGCGGCATGGAGTACCCGGGCTTCGTCCTCGACCTGGTCAGCACCACGGCGCTCACCCACGAGATCGGCCACCAGTGGTGGTACGGCATCGTCGGCGACGACGAGTACAACGGCCCCTGGCTGGACGAGGCCTTCACCGACTACGCCACCGACCTCGCCCTCGGCAAGACCGGCAACGGCTGCTGGAACAGCGTCTCCTGGGCCTCGTCGGCGGAGCGGATCACCAACTCGATGGCGTACTGGGACGCCAACTCCTCGCGCTACTCGACGGTCGTCTACGGCTACGGCAAGTGCGCCCTGCACGACCTGCGCCGGACGATCGGCGACAGCGCGATGACCACGCTGCTGCGGAACTACGCGCAGGCGCACTGGTACGGCGTCTCCACCACCGCGGAGTTCAAGGCCGCGGCCCAGGCCGCCACCACGGTGGACCTGGGCTCCTTCTGGAGCCAGCACCGCATCGACGGCTGAGCCCGGACATCCGTACCTCCCGGACGTCGCCCCCGGCCCAGGCCGGGGGCGACGCCCTTTCCGCAGGGTCAGCCCAGGGCGAGGGCGCGGAGGCGGTCGGCCGCGCCGTTGAAGTAGTTCTGGTCACCGGGGAAGGTGCCGGAGTCGGCGAACTGCCAGAAGGTCTGGTAGCCCCAGCCGTTCGGCAGGGTGCCGACGGAGGAGGCGTAGCGGGCTATCCAGAGCGGATTGGTGGTGCCGAAGCCGCCGTTGTCGCCGGTGCACTGGCTCCACCAGTTGGTGGTGGTGTAGATGGTGGGGTAGCGGCCGGTGCGGGAGTGCACGGTGTTGCTGAAGTCGCGGATCCAGCCGACCATGGCGCTCTGGCTGAGGCCGTAGCAGGTGGCGCCGTAGGGGTTGTACTCGATGTCCAGTGCGGGCGGCAGGGTCTTGCCGTCGCCGGACCAGCCGCCGCCGTGGCTGACGAAGTAGTTGGCCTGGGTGGCGCCGGAGGAGGCGTTCGGCAGCGCGAAGTGGTAGGCGCCGCGGACCAGGCCGGCGTTGTACGAGCCGTTGTACTGCTGGGCGAAGGACGGGTTGGTGTAGCCGGTGCCCTCGGTCGCCTTGACGTAGGCGAACTTGGCGCCGTTGGCCGCCACCGAGGACCAGTTGACGTTGCCCTGGTAGCCGGAGACGTCCAGCCCCGGGGTCTGGGTGGCGGCGAGGGAGGCGAACGGGGCGGCGGTGCTTCGCCCCTCGCGGGCGGCGACGGTGGAGCCGGCGAAGTCCTGCTCGGGGTGGAAGCCGGGACGGCCCTCGGCGACGGGGGCGACCGGGGCGGGGTCGGCCGCGTACGCGGGGGCGGCGGCGCCGGCGACCAGCGCGGTCGCGGCGGCGAGGGCGGCCAGTGCGGGCAGGCGGCGGCGGGCCGGTCTGGCGGTCGCGGCGGTGGCCGTGGGGCGGGCGGAGCGGGAAGAGCGGGGCATGAGCACTCCTCTGGTCCGAGCGTGGGGAAGGTCGAAATGACCCGGTTCGGCCGGGGTCTGACCGGCCGTACCGCAGAGTAGCCATGTACCTGGCACCGCCACCAGGCATCTTTTTTCACATGGTGAACGCACGTCACCTCGGTCGGAACGCCATGACCGGCAACCGGCGTTGCCGGTTCTGCCGGTGCGGTCGGCCCCGGGGAGGGATCGGCGGCGGGGGCGACGGAGGGGCCGGGAGAGGGGTTGGGGGAGGGGCGGGCAGCGGAGGCGGCGCCGGGTGCGGCGGGGGCGCTGTGGCACGATGCCCGCGGGCCGGCCACCACGGGCGGCCCCCTGCACGTGAGGAGAGACCACCCATGATCGAGACCGCCACCGACTCCGCCCGGCCCGCCGGGGAGCCCGTGTTCCGGCCCGCCACGCCCGCCGACGTCCCGGCGCTGGTCGCGCTGGTCGAGTCCGCCTACCGGGGCGACTCCAGCCGGGCCGGGTGGACCACGGAGGCGGACCTGCTGGGCGGCCGGCGCACCAACCCGGAGGCCGTCGCCGAGGCCGTGGGCCACCCCGACGGCGTGGTGCTGCTCGCCGAGCGGGACGGCGAGCTGGTCGCCTGCTGCCAGCTGGAGCGGCGCGGCGGGCTGGCCTACTTCGGCATGTTCTCGGTGCGTCCGGGCCTGCAGGGCGGCGGCATCGGCCGGGCCGTGCTGGCCGAGGCGGAGCGGGTGGCGGGCGAGGAGTGGGGCGTCGGCGCGATGGAGATGACGGTGATCGAGCAGCGCGCCGAGCTGATCGCCTGGTACGAGCGGCGCGGCTTCCGGCGCACCGGCGAGTTCAGCCCGTTCCCGTACGGCGACGAGCGCTTCGGCATCCCGCGGCGGCCGGACCTCCGGTTCGCGCACCTCGTCAAGGAGTTGAAGGCGGAGTCTGCGGGGAATTGACGTCCGTGTACGGAAGTTGACGGCTGTGCGGGAGCCGAGGCCGGGTCGTCCGGGCGGTCGTACCAGTAGTCGTACCGGTGGTTGACGGCCTCGGAAACGGCCCGCCCTCGGGGTTCGGTTCAGTTCCGCTGGACCGGGTTTCCGCAGGTGATCCGCCGTCAACTCGCTGAGCTGGGGCGATGCGGAGATGTCATACCTCGTTCATTATTGGTCTAGGCCAATGTGAGAGGCTGAGTGCGAACGGCCACGTTCCGTCCGCTGCCCAGGGGGGCCATTTCCGCATGCCCGTTCTCCATGGCACCGCCATGCCCGCACCCGACACCGGTCCGCGCCGGACACCCGCGGACCCCGACGACCACCGGCTGCCCAGCCCGCCCGACGACGAGGAGCTCTACTGGTACTTCGGCCCGCAGCGCCGCTGGGTGCTGCTCTGCGCCACCCTCTCCTACGCGGGAGCCACCGCCACGCTCGGCCTGTTCGCCCTCAGCAAGCCGCTGCTCTGGCCCTTCCTGGTGCTCACCGTGCTCAACGCGGCCACCTGGCTGCTCTCGCTCACCGACGGCCAGCGCGCCCGGCGCTTCACCCGCGACTCGCACGACCTGCTGCTGCGCGCCTGGAGCCCCGCCCGCGCCCCGAGCGTGGACCTGCTGCTGCCGACCGCCGGCGAACCGCTGGCCGTCCTGGACAACGCCTACCGGTACACCGCGGCCGTCCAGTGGCCCGGTGAGCTGACCGTCCTGGTCCTCGACGACGCCGGCCGCCCCGAGGTGCGCGAACTCGCCGAGTCCTACGGCTTCCGCTACCACGCCCGCCCCGACCGGGGCCGGTTCAAGAAGGCCGGCAACCTCAACCACGGCCTGGCCGAGGGCACCGGCGAGATCGTCGCCGTCCTGGACGCCGACTTCTGCCCCCGCCCCGACTTCCTGCACCACCTGGTGCCCTACCTCGACAACCCCGGGGTCGGCATCGTGCAGAGCCCGCAGTGCTTCGACACGGACGCCGACATGTCCTGGCTCGAACGCGCCGCGGGAGCCACCCAGGAGATCTTCTACCGCTGGATCCAGCCCTCCCGGGACGCGCAGGACGGCACCGTCTGCTGCGGCACCAACGCCCTGTACCGCCGCGCCGCGCTGCAGCGGATCGGCGGCTTCGCCGAGATCGACCACAGCGAGGACCTCTACACCGGCCTGGCCCTCGCCCGCGCCGGATGGTCCACCCGCTACGTCCCCGCGCTGGTCGCCAAGGGCATGTCGCCCACCGGCCTGCCCGCCTTCATCAGCCAGCAGTACCGCTGGTGCCTCGGCTCCCTGGCGCTCGTCCGCGACCCGGACTTCCGCCGCGGCCCGCTGCCGAAGTCCGCCCGGCTCTGCTTCTGGAACGGCATCCTCGGCTACGTCACCAGCGCGGTGAACGTCTTCGCCGTACCGCTGCCCGCCCTGATCATGCTGTTCTTCCGGCCCGAGGAGATCCAGCCCTGGCAGGTGCTGCCGTTCCTGCCGCCGATCTGGGTCGCCCTGGTGCTGCTGCCCGCGATGTCCCGCACCCGCTGGCGCTTCGAGGTCACCCGGGTCCAACTCCTCGGCGGGCTCTGCCACGTGGTCGCCATCGCGCACGCGCTGCGCCGCCGCTCCGCCGACTGGGTGCCCACCGGCGCCGTCTCCGGCGGCAGCACGCTCGCCCGCGCCGTCGCCCGGATCGGGGTCGCCTGGCTCGGGCTCGTCGTCCTCGCGGGCGCCGCCGGGCTGGTCCGGGCCGCGCTGCTGTACGGCTGGCGGCCGTACTGGGCGCTCGCCGGACTGCTCGCGCTCACCACCTACACCATGGTCCCGCTGATCCGGGAGCTGTGGCCGCTGCTGAACGGGACCAACGGGGGCAAGGGCGCCGCCGTCGGTGAGGTCGCCGCGCCCGCACCGGGCCGCTCCGACCTCGGGTTCGGACGGGCCGAGGCCGTCGCCGTCACCGCCGCGCTGCTGCTGTGCGGGCTGCTGGCCTCCGGCTGGGCCGACCCGCTGATCTTCTGACAGACCGTCATTTCCACTGCAACACCTGCCTGTTGCGTTTCCTTGCGCGTCGCCCCACCGGCGCGGACACCGCCCGGCCGCCCCATCGGCCCGGCGGGCCCGACAAACCGCTGCCAGCCCTGCAAGGAGCACCGCCGTGTCAACGGCCGTACCACCACCGTCGTCGTCCTCCTCTTCCGCTGATGTCCAGCCCTCCGTTCCGACCTCCGCCGCGTCCGGCCCAGGCGTCGACCTGCTGCCCGGCGTCGTCCGGGTCGACCGGGAACTCGCCGCCCCGCAGCGCGCCACCGTCGCCGAGAGCGGGCAGGCCCGCCGGCGCACCGCCTTCCGCCCCGACATCGAGGGGCTGCGCGGCGTCGCCGTGCTCTCCGTCCTCGCCTTCCACTCCGCCGTCCCCGGCCTGACCGGCGGCTTCGTCGGCGTCGACGTCTTCTTCGTCATCTCCGGCTTCCTGATCACCGGCCTGCTCGTCGGCCGCCCGCTCGGCCTGTGGGACTTCGCCGCCCGCCGCGCCCGGCGGATCCTGCCCGCCGCCGCCACCGTGCTGGTCGCCACCGCCGTCGCCGGCGGCGCCCTGCTCGACCCGCTGCGCGGCACCGACCTCGCCCGCGACCTGATCGCCTCCGCCGGACAGTTCGCCAACTGGCGCTTCGTCGGCCAGCAGACCGACTACCTGGCCGCCGAACACGACCCCAGCCCGCTGCAGCACTTCTGGTCGCTGGGCGTGGAGAACCAGTTCTACCTGCTCTGGGGCGTGCTGCTGCTCGGCCTCGCCCGCTACCTGCACGGGCGCCGCCGCACCCTCGCGATCACCCTCGCCACGGTGGCCGTCGGCGGCGTCTCCCTGGCGCTCTGCCTGCGCTGGACGGCCACCTCCGCGCCGCTCGCCTACTTCTCCACCGGCAGCCGGCTCTGGGAGTTCGCGGCCGGCGCCTGCGCGGCGCTGGCCGGCCCGGCCCTGCTCTCCCGCGCCGAGCGGCGCCCGGTGGTGTGGTCGCTGCGGGTGGTCGGCTGGCTCGGCCTCGCGGCCGTGCTCGCACCGGTGGTCCTGTACGACCGCGACACCCCCTTCCCCGGCACCGCCGCGCTGCTGCCCGTCCTCGGCACCGCCGCCGTCCTGCTCGCCGGACACGCCGCCGGGCACGACGGCCCCGGCGCCGCCGACGCCGGACGGCTGCTCGCCACCCGCCCGCTGCGCGCCGCCGGACGGCTCTCGTACGCCTGGTACCTGTGGCACTGGCCGGTGCTGACCATCGCCCAGGCCCGGTACGGCGCCCTGCCCTGGACCACCCTGCTCGCGCTCACCGCCGCCAGCGCGCTGCCCGCCTGGCTCACCCTGCGGCTGGTCGAACAGCCGCTGCGGTACGGCAGCAGCCCGGCACCCCGGCGCGGGCTCGCCGTCGGCGCCAGCGCCCTGGTCATCCCGCTGATCGCCGCGCTCACCCTCGGTGGCGGCACCGTACGGGCCCTCGGCGACCCCTCCTCCGGGCCCGTCGCGGCGCCCGCCGGAGCCGCCGACGGCCCGGGCCTGCTCGCCCCCGGCACCCGGGTGCTCACCCTGACGCCCTCGCTGGCCCGGGCCCGGGAGGACTTCCCGCCCGGCAAGGGCTGCGAGATCCCGCTCAACGCCGACAGCAGCCCGCGCTGCCTCTTCGGCGCCGAGGACAGCCCCGACCGGATCGTGCTGCTCGGCGATTCGCACGCCGGGCAGTGGATCTCCGCCGGCCTCGCCCTCGCCGAGCAGCGGCACTGGGCCCTGGAGGTGCTGGTCAAGCCCGGCTGCCCGCTGGCCACCCTCACCGTGCGCAACAACGTGCTCGGCCGGACCTTCGAGGAGTGCGACCGCTGGCGCGAGAACACCCTCACCCGGCTGGCCTCCGGGCCCAAGCCGCGGCTGGTCCTGATGGCGGGCCTCAACCGCTACGGCAGCCCGGAGGAGCGCACCGAGGGCTGGACCCGCACCCTGGACCGGCTCACCGCGCTCGGCGCCCCGCTCGCCTACCTCGGCGACACCCCGATGCCCGGCAAGGACATCCCGACCTGCCTGGCCGCCTCCGACGGGCGCTCCGACGCCTGCTTCTTCCCGCGCGACACCGCCTTCGAGCCCGACCCCGTACTGGACGGCGGGCTCGCCGCCCGGTACGGGGTACGGACCCTCGACCTCGGCCCGCTGCTCTGCCCCGGCGCCGGGCCCTCCTGCCCGGCCGTGCTGGAGGGCGTGGTGCTGTACCGGGACACCGGTCACATCACCGACACCCTGGCGCGGGTGCTGGCGCCGCGGCTGGACAGGGGGCTGCTGGGCGCCCCGGGGGCGTCCGCGGCTCCCGGGCTGACGTCGGACCGGCCAGTGCAGCCGATGCAGCCGGTGCTGCCGGGCCAGCCGGTTCAGCCGTAGAGGCTGTGGCAGACCCGGGCCTGGTCCGAGCCGGGCGGCCAGTGGCCCGCCCGCTCGGCCTGGTCGCAGATGGTGTTCTGGCCGCCGCCCGCCCCGGTGCTCGCCGGGGCGGGCGCGCCCGACGGGCCACGGGCCGGCGTGCTGGTGTGCGGGCTGTGCCCCGGCTTGGGGCGCGCACTCGCCGAGGCGTGCTGGGCGTCGGGCGTCGCGCTGCCCCCGGCACCGGACGCGGCAGGCGCCGTGCCCGGCCCGGTCACCGGGACCGCCGCGCCCGGGGTGGGCGGCGGCAGCGGGGACGGCGCCGGCGTGACCGGCGACGGGGAGACCGGCAGCAGCCGCGCCGCCGTCGAGTCCGAGGCGGTCGGCGAGGCGTCCGGCAGCGCCGCCACGCTGAGCTCGTCACCCGACCCCGGCCCGCACATCGCCAGGACGGACGCCAGCACGGCACCAGTGCCGACCATCGCGGCCGTCCAGGCCTTGCGCGACAGGCGCCTCGGCGGTGTGGCGGTGGACCACGGCGGTAGCGGATCTGTCGGAACCGGCGGCGGCTGCCAAGCGTTCTGCGGCCACTGCCACTGCCCTCCGGTGGGCTGCCCAGTCATGTGCTCGTCCTTCCAGCGGCCCCCCTAGAACCTTGCTGTGCTCAACGAGCGCGCCGACGCCGGGACATGACCCGGAAGAGGGGTCTGGACGGGCGTTGATTGCCACCGCGCCACATGCTGGGGGGCATGGAGACCAACAGCACGGCCACCCCCCTGGTCGAGGTGGCCGAGTTCCGCACCGACAGCCGCTACCGCCTCGTCCGCTTCGAGGGCCACGGCTGGGAGCCGCTCGCACCGGAGGAGTTCGAGCCGCGCGTCCACCAGCTCTTCCCCGACCTCGACCCGCGCGACCCCCAACGGGTCCACTGGGCCGACCGCCCCTGGGAATGGCCCGCCTGGCACGCCGGCGAGGCCTGAACGCGGTCCGACTGGGCCCGAACGCGGCCTGACGGGTCCTGAACCCCGGTTTGACGAGGTCTGAACGGCTCGGCGCGGGATCGGCACCCCGCGACTTCGTTACGCTGGGCGGGTGAGTGTGGATCACTTCTGGCGCCGCCTGCCGGGTCAGGCCGTGGACACCTGCTCGCCGGAGGAACTCGGCGAACTCGTGCCCCGCGACCGCGACCTCCGGTACGACCGGCTGGCCGCCGCCGGGCTCGCCCTCGGCGTGCGGCGCACCGCCGTCCTGATGGAACTCGCGCTCACCGAGAACGGGCTGCACCCCGACCCGGCCGCCCGACTGCCCGTCTACGGCGGCGGACGGCACGAACCGGACGGGGCACTGCCGGGCGGCGCCATGCCGGTGCTGCGCCCCGAACAGGTCGTGGCGGCCTCCGCCTTCCTGCGCGGCTCGGCGCTCGGCGAACTCGTCCGCCAGCAGAACAGCGTGCTCGCCCGCACGGCCGCGCACCTCGGGTACCCGACGCCCTGGTCCGAGACCTGGGCGGCGCGCGTCGTCCACGACCTGCGCGAGCTGCGGGACTTCTTCGCGAGCGCGGCCGCCGCCGGGGACGCGGTGGTCGTCCGGGAGGCCGAGGAGACCGGCCGGCCGGACGCGGCGCCGCAGCGGGTCAACTCGCCGTCCAGCACGGGGGCGTGAGCCTCGGCCCCGCCCGCACGGGGTCGGGCCTCAGCCCGTAGCGGCGGCGAGGAGCGTCAGCCCGGCCGCGGTGGCGGTGTGGATCGCCGTGTTGCGGTCCCGCAGGGTGGTGACCAGCCCGGCCGCCCGCAGCACCGTCGCGTGCTCGCTGGCGCTCGCCGCGGAGATGCGGACGGCGGCGGCGACGTCCCCGGTCGTACAGCCCTCCCGCAGGACGCGCACCGCCACGTTCAGCTCCGCCATCGCCGCCATCGCCCCCGCGACCCTGGTGCGCGCCAGGTCCTCGCCGGTGAAGTGGAACCGGAACGCCATCCCGCCTCCCGTGATGGGGAACTGACGGAGAGTCAGTTCCCGTCCATGATGCCAGGGGAAGCCGTGGACGGGAGGGGCAAGCGCAGCTGCGACGACCGGGGTGCGATCGGATGGATGCGAAGCGCCCGCGCCACGCGGTGATCCTGGCCCGCGCCATCGCGGCCGTTTCGCCGCGCCGGTGTCGAGCAGGACCCCGCCGTCCGGGCCACGCGACCGGGTCAACGAGGGGTGCGGATCCGGGGGGCCCGACCTACGGTGAGGGTCGGGACGCCGGGCGGCCGTACGCCGCCGGTGGCGCCCCCCACCGTTGGCGATGGACCGCTCGCCGGGCGCCCGCACCGTGCGGGTCCGGTCCCGTACGGAATCGCCGAATCCGGTCATTCGGAAACCAGACACTCGTCGCCACGACGAGTGGGAGGCATCATGAGAAAGCTCCCGGTCGCACTGGCCCTGATCCCCGCCGCCGCGCTGATCACGTCGTGCTCCGACAACGGGGGAGCGGCGTCCGGCGGCAGCACCGCCGCGCAGAAGCCCGCCGTCGTCACCGCCGAGCCCGTGCAGTCCCAGGCACCCCAGTCCCAGGCCGCCCAGGCGCCGCAGACGCAGGTGAAGGTGGTGACGGACGGGCTGGGAGACCCGTTCGAGCTCGCCTACGCCCCCGACGGCCGGCTCTGGGTCAGCGAGAAGTCCGGGCTCAAGATCACCCGGGTCGACCCGCAGAGCGGCGCCAAGAGCACCGCCCTCGACCTCACGGGAAAGGCCTTCCACAGTCAGGACGGGCAGGACGGCGTCCTGGGCTTCGCGTTGCACCCGGACTTCGGCAAGGGCAAGGGCAGCGACTACCTCTACCTCGCCTACACCTACAAGAACGGCAACGACTCGGCCACGAAGATCGTCCGCTACACCGCGAAGGACGGCGTGCTCTCCGACGAACAGCCCATTCTGACGGGGCTGCCGGGGCACAACCAGCACCAGTCGGCCCGGATCCGGTACGGACAGGACGGCAAGCTCTACTACTCGATCGGCGACCAGGGCCACAACTACATGGCCGACTACTGTCTGCCGAACCACGCGCAGGACCTTCCGACCGCCGCCCAGGTCGCCGCGTCGGACTGGTCGCTGTACCAGGGCAAGGTGCTCCGCATCAACCCGGACGGCTCCGTCCCCGACGACAACCCCGAGCTGAACGGCGCCCGCAGCCACATCTACGCCTACGGCATGCGCAACCCGGACGGCATGGACTTCGGCGGCAAGGACCTCTACACGGCCGAGAACGGCCCGCTCACCGACGACGAGTTCAACCTCATCACGAAGGGCGGCAACTACGGCTGGCCCAACGTCGCCGGGTGGAAGGACGACAAGGCGTACGTCTACTCCAACTGGTCGCAGGCCAAGGGCGGTTGCGAGAAGCTCACCTACAACCCGGACCCGAACACGCCGCCGGCCGAGGTGCTGACGACGAAGGAGACGGACTTCACCAAGGACATGGTCTCCCCGCTCAGCACGTACGGGACGACCGTCGAGAGCGGGCACAACTTCGGCACCACGCCGGTCTGCCCCGACGCCGCCTCCGCCTACATGTGCTGGCCGACCATGGCGCCCGGCAGCCTCAAGGTGTACGGGGACGACGTCCTCGTCACCTCGTTGAAGAACGGCACCGTCTTCCGGCTCTCCAAGGACGGCAAGAAGTACGAGGAGCTCTTCCGGACCGTCAACCGCTACCGCGACGTCGCCCTCAGCCCGGACGGCAAGACGCTGTACATCGCCACCGACAGCGAAGGCCAGCACATGGTCCGCGGCGACGGCGGTACCCCGACCACCCACCTGGCGAATCCGGGCGCGATCCTCGCCGTCCCCTACGACCACAACACGACGCAGTGAAGCCCCGACACGGAGGTGAGACAGTCATGACCCGTCACGAGGAACAGCCCAGGCGTGCCCGGCAGTCCCGGGAGCGCACCACTGACCGGCCGAACACCCCGACGGAAGGCGCCCGTTGGCGCAAGCCGAGCTACCAGGTGGTGGAGGCGTCTCTGGAGGTCTCGGCGTACTACCTCGCCAAGCGGTAGCGGCCACCGCACCGCACCGGTAGGACCACCACTCGAAGAGGGAGGAAGCGCTGTGCGACTGCACGTACTCGGTACGGCAGCCGGCGGCGGTGTCCCGCAGTGGAACTGTGCGTGCCCCGGCTGTGCCGGGGCACGCGCGGTTCCGTCGCGCCGGCGGCTGCACGCGTCCGTCGCCGTGGAGACCGAGCCCGGCCGGGTGTACCTCGTGAACGCCACACCGGACATCGCCGAACAGATCGAGCGCTGCCCCTGGCTGCACCCCGAGGGCCGGCGCACCCGGCTGTCGGGCGTGATCCTCACGGACGCCGAACTCGACCACACGCTCGGCTTGGCGCGGCTGCGCGAGGCCGACGAACTGGAGGTCATGGCGACCGACGCGGTCCGGGACGCCGTGCACAAGGGACTCGGCCTCGGCGAGGTCCTCGCGCCCTACACCCGCCTGCGCTGGCGGGACTTCGACGGCGTCGCGCTCGAACCGCTCTCCGGCAAGCGCCCCCGCTACGCCCGGGACGCCTGCGACGGGGACTGGGTGAGCGCCCTGCGGGTGGGCGGACTGCTCTACGCGCCGTCGACCGGCGTCTGGACCGACGGGTTCGGCGAGGACGCCGACCTGGTCCTGGTCGACGGCACCTTCTGGGACGACGAGGAGCCGCGCACCGCCGGGTTCTCCACGAAGTCCGCCACCGGGATGGGCCACCTGCCCGTGCTCGCCACCCGCGACCGGCTCGCCGCCCTGTCCGCCCGGTGCCTCTACACCCATCTGAACAACACCAACCCGCTCGTCGACCCGGACTCCCCCCTCCACGCGGAGCTGGCGGACCGGGGCCTCGGGGTGGCCGCGGAAGGAGCGGTCCTCACATGGTGACGACCTTCGAGAGCGAGCTCAGGGCCGTGCCCGAGCGCCGCTACCACCACCGGCACCCCTTCAACCTGAGGATGCACCAGGGGCTCCTGCTGCCGGAGGAGCTGCGCATCTGGATCCTCAACCGCTTCCACTACCAGCGGCACATCCCGGTCAAGGACGCGCTGATCCTCGCCAAGCTGGAGGACCCCGCCCTGCGCCGGCTGTGGATCCGCCGGATCACCGACCACGACGGCGGCGACGGCGACGAAGGCGGCATCGAGCGCTGGCTGCGGCTCGGCGAGGCGGCCGGGCTCGACCGCGCCGACCTGCTCTCGGGCCGCGGGGTGCTGCCCGGAGTGCGGCTCGCCGTCGACGGCTACGTCAACCTCTGCCGCCACGGCACGCCCCTGGAGGCCGTGGCCGCCTCGTTGACCGAACTGTTCGCGCCGGACCTGATGGCCACCCGGATCGCCGCCTTCGAGCGCCACTACACCTGGATCGAGCCCGTGGGCCTCGCCTACTTCAGGACCCGCGTCGGCCAGGGCCGCCGGGACAGCGACGAGGCGCTGTCCCTGGTGCTGTCCTGGGCCCGCACCCGGGCCGAGCAGGAGGCCGCCATCGCGGCGCTCTCCTACAAGTGCGAGCTGCTGTGGACCCTCCTCGACGCCGTCGAACGGGCCCCGGCGTGACCTGGCGACCGGCCCTGAGCGGCTACGCGCGGCTGCGCCACTGCCCGGTGCGGAGCAGCACGCTGCTGGTCGTCCCGGAGCGCATCGTCGTCCTCAGTGCCGAGGCGGCCGCGATCGTCGGACTGTGCGACGGCACCCGGACCGTACCGGAGATCACCACCGAGTTCCCGGCCGAGGGGGCCGACGACGTCGTGGTCTTCCTCGACGACCTGAAGGAGCGGGGATGGCTGCGGTGAACCCGCCCTGGGCCATGCTGGCCGAACTCACCCACGGCTGCCCCCTGCGCTGCCCGTACTGCTCCAACCCGCTCGAACTCACCGCCCGTGGAGCTGAACTGACGACAGATCAGTGGCTGGACGTGCTGTCACAGGCCGGTGAACTCGGGGTCGCGCACGTCCACCTGTCGGGCGGCGAACCGCTGTTGCGGCGCGACCTGACCGAGATCGTCGCGGGGGCCGACCGCGCCGGGATCTACGCCCAGCTCGTCACCAGCGGACTCGGCCTGACCCGGGAGCGGCTGGCCGCGCTGACCGCGGCCGGGCTGCCCAGCGTCCAGCTCTCCGTCCAGGGCGCCGACGCCGCCTCCTCCGAGCTGATCGCCGGACGCCGGTCGTTCGCGGCGAAGGAGCGGGCCGCCGCGCTGGTCCGCGAGGCCGGACTGCCGCTGGGCCTCAACGTCGTCCTGCACCGCCTGAACCTCGACGACATCGACGCGATCGTGGACCTCGGCATCGCCTGGGGCGCGGTGCGCATCGAACTCGCCAACACGCAGTTCTACGGCTGGGGACTGGCCAACCGGGCCGCCCTCATGCCCACCCGGGACCAGCTGGACCGCGCCCGGGAGGCGGTCGAGCGCCGACGGCGGCGGACCGGCGTCGAACTCGTCTGGGTCGTCCCCGACTACTTCGACGGCGTCGCGAAGCCGTGCATGGGCGGCTGGGGCGCGGTCTCCCTGACCGTCGCCCCCGACGGCCGGGTCCTGCCCTGCCCCGCCGCCTACGACCTCCCACTGGACCTGCCGAACGTCCGCGACCACGCCCTCGCCTGGATCTGGTCCGAGTCGTCGGCCTTCCGGGCCTACCGCGGCACCGACTGGCTGCCCGAGCCCTGTGCCTCCTGCGCCCTCCGGGAGGTCGACTTCGGCGGCTGCCGCTGCCAGGCCTTCGCCCTCACCGGCGACCCGGGGCGGACCGATCCCGCGTGCGCGCTGTCGCCCGACCACGGCCTGATCACGGAGCTCGCCGCCCGGCAGGACGGGGACCTCGTCTACCGGGATCCGGCCGGCCGCTGAGGCTCCGCTCCGCAGGCCGTTCTCCCCGGTCCGGCCGGCCCGTCGCCCGTCCGGTGTTCGGGTTCAGGTGGTGCCTGCGTGGTCCTGCGTGGCGCCGAGCAGCCGCCGGACGGCCTGCCGGGCGTGGTTCAGCGGTTCGGGGCCGCGCCGGACGGAGGCGAGCAGGACGGCGCCCTCCACCAGGGCGAGGGTCTGCCCGGCGGCGACCCGGGCCTCCGCCGGGCTGAAGCCCTCGCCCTCCAGCCGGTCGGCCAGGATCCGCTGCCAGCCCGCGTACAGCTCGGCGCAGAGCGCCCGCAGCGCCTCGTTGGTGCCGGCCACCTCCAGGGCGACGGTGGCGATCGGGCAGCCGCTGGTGTACCGGGAGCGTTCCAGCCGTTCGGCGAAGGCGTCGATCAGCCGCCCGGCGAGGGTGACGGTGCCGGCGCCCTCGCCGGCCAGGGAGGCGAGCAGCGCCTCGACCTCCTGGCCGGCCTGGGTGAGCGCGGCGGCCACCAACTGGTCCTTGCCGCCGGGGAAGTGGAAGTAGAGCGAGCCGCGCGGGGCGCCGGTGGCGGCCACGATCCGGTTGAGTCCCGTCCCGAAGTAGCCCTGCGCCTCGATCAGTTCCCTGGTGCCGGCGATCAGCCGGGCCCGGGTCTCCTCACCCTTGACTCCCATGCGGCGATAGTAGACCGGTCTGCATATTCCTGTCGACGGGCCTTCGAGCCTCTCTTGAGCGATGGTTGACTGATCGTCAGAAACGGTACTGGGGCGGGTAGCCGGTCCAGTGCAGCTCCTCCGGCAGGTGGCCCTGGTCGTTCAGCAGCAGGACGGCGGGCGGCCGTCCGGGCGTGTAGCGCAGGACGGTCAGCGCCGCGTTGGCGGCGTTGACGCCGAGCCACCGCCAGGCCGGGGCGTCCAGGGCGTGCCGGACCAGCCAGCCGACCAGGAAGGCGTGGGTGACGACCAGTTCGTGCCGCTCCTCGCGGCCCGGCACCGGCCCGGTGAACCGTTCGACGGCCCGCCGCGCCAGCACCGCGCCCTCCTCCCGCTCCGCCGCCGTGGTTCCCCCGAGGAAGTCCAGTAGGAACCGCGCGCCGTCGTCGGGCAGTTCGTCCCGCGCGGGCACGTACGGAACGAAGTCCCCGGCCTCCTCGCAGGGTTCCGGCCGCACGCCGGTCAGCTGCTCCGCGACCAGCCGCGCGGTCTCGGCCGCCCGGGGCAGCGGACCGTGGTGCAGCACCGAGACCGGGCGCCCGGCCAGCCGCCGGCCCAGCAGCGCGGCCTGCCGGCGCCCGGCGGCGGTGAGTCCGCTGTGGTCGCCGTGGGACTCGGCCTCGCCGTGGCGGGCCAGGTAGAGGTAGCGGGTGGCGGTGTCGGTCATGCCGTGGGACTCCTCGGGAGGGACGAAGATCATGTCGTCCCGAGTGACACACCGGGGCCGCGCCCGGTTCCGGCTCAGCCCGTGGGGGCCGCGTCCGCGTGGGCCCGGCCCGCGTGGGCCTCGTCCAGCAGCGCCAGCTCCTCCGCCGACAGCCGCAGCGCCCCGGCGGCGATGTTCTCCTCCAGGTGCGCCACGTCGCCGGTGCCCGGGATGGCCAGCACGTGCGGGCCGCGGTGCAGCGTCCAGGCCAGCCGGACCTGGGCGGTGCTCGCCCCGCGTGCCTCGGCCACCGCCCGGACCTGGGCGGGCTCGGCCTCCCCGGCGCCGTCCTGCCGTCCGGCCCCGGCGATCGCGTAGAAGGGGACGAAGGCGATGCCCTGCTCCCCGCAGATCCGCAGCAGCTCGTCCTGCTCCGGCGTGGCGCCGATGCCGTACGGGTTCTGCACGCAGACCACCGGCGCGATGGCCTGAGCCTCGGCGAGCTGGTGCGGGTGGACGTTGGACAGGCCCAGCTGCCGGATCAGCCCGGCCTCGCGCAACTCGGCCAGCGCGCCGAAGCGTTCGGCAACCGAGTCGGTACCGAGGATGCGCAGGTTCACCAGGTCGAGGTGGTCGCGGCCGAGCTGGCGCAGGTTCTGCTCGACCTGGGCGCGCAGCCGCGCGGGGGTGCGGGCGTGCTCGACCCACTCGCCGTCGATGCCGCGGCCGGGGCCGACCTTGGTGGCGATCACCAGGTCGTCGGCGTACGGCGCGAGCGCCCGGTTGATCAGCTCGTTGGCGGAGCGCAGCGGGGAGAAGTAGAAGGCCGCCGTGTCGATGTGGTTGACGCCCAGCTCGACCGCGCGGCGCAGCACCCGCAGCGCCTGCTCACGGTCGCGCGGGACGGCGTGCGGGACGAGTGCCGGGCCGGTCTGCGGCAGGCGCATCGTGCCGAAGCCGATCCGGTGGACGGTGCGGTCGCCGAGCTTCCAGGTGCCGGCGGCGGCTGCGGCGGCTGCGGCGGCTGCGGCGGCGGCTGCGGTGGTGGCGGGGGTGGCGGCGGTGCTGTCGGACGTCATGCCGGTCATGATCGCTACTGAACCGGCCTGACCGCCAGTGATTCGAACATGTCCATGAGGATGGGGGCGGTGGCCGCGTTGGGGGAGGGGTGGCCGGGCGTTCCGCCGTCCGTCGTCATGTCGGCCGGGCACACCGGTGTCGGTGGCGAGGGCGCGTCCCGCCGACCGTAGCGTGCGGGACATGACACCCCAACGGCACCCCCGGCACCCCTACACCCGACAGGTCGTCCTCGTCGCCGCGCTGCTCGGGGCCGCCCTCGGCGCCGTCGCGCTCACCGGGACACCGGCACGACCGTCCGCCGCCCGGCTGCGCCCGGCCGGTGCGCCGCCGACCGTGTACGCGCACCGCGGCGCCTCCTCCGCCGCGCCCGAGAACACCCTGGTCTCCGACGAGGTGGCCCGGCGGGCCGGCGCCGAGTGGATCGAGGACGACGTCCAGCCCAGCAGGGACGGCGTCCCGTACGTGCTGCACGACGACACGGTGGACCGCACCACCGACGGCACCGGCCGGATCCGCGAGCTGACCGCCGCCCAGCTCGACGCGCTGGACGCCGGCTCCTGGTTCGCCCCCGCGTACGCGGGCACCCGGCTGCCGACCCTGGCCGCCCAGCTGGAGGACCTGCGCACCCGCGGCGGCAGCCTGCTGCTGGAGATCAAGGGCCCGCACAGCCGCGACGAGGTCGCCCGGATCGTCCAGGAGGTGCGCGACCACGGCATGGCCGACCGGGTCCTCGTCCAGAGCTTCGAGGTCGACGCCCTGCGCCACACCCGCGAGCTGGCCCCCGAGCTGCCGCTCGGCCTGCTCCGCTCCACCCTGGACGCCGACCCGGTGGCGGTCGCCCGCGACCTCGGCCTGGCCGCCTACAACCTCGCGGACGACGCGCTGTCCGCCCGCCCCGGCGTGGTCGGGGAACTGCACGCCGCCGGGGTGGCGGTGAACGTCTGGACGGTCGACCGGCCCGCCCGCTGGCAGGTGCTCGCGGCGGCGGGCGTGGACGGGATCATCACCAACCGACCGGCCGAGCTGGCCGGTTGGAGCGCGGCCTGGTCGGCGCCGGGCGCCGCCGGTTAGGCTGCCGGGCGTGGAGCAGGAGAACGCGGCGGGGGCCCGGCCGGTGGACGAACAGGCCGGGGCGGACTGGATCCGCCGGCACCTCGGCGTGGTCCTGGAGCCGCAGGGCTCGCTGACCGCCTTCGACGGGCGCCTCGTCATCGACCTGGACACCCAGGTCGTCACCGTGGACGGCCGTGAGGTCCGGCTGCACCGCTCGGACGTCAAGCTGCTGCGCGGCCTGATCGAGCTGGGCGAGGGCGTGCACGCGCCGGACAGGATCCTGTGGAAGGTCTACGACGCGTCGCTCCACCCCCACGAGCTGAGGTACCCGATGGCGCTGCTGCGGGCGAAGGTCGGCGAGCCCGCCTGGATCGTGCGGACCGAGGAGGGCCGCTACGGCCTGCGGCCCCCGGAGCTGCCGTAGCCGCATACTGACGGCATGACGGGTGGAGACGGCGGCCGGGGTCCGGACCGGCGCGGGGTGCTGCGGGCGGGTGCGGCGGCGGCGCTGGCGCTGGGCGCGGCGGGGTGTACGGGCGGGAGCACGTCACGGGCGGCCGGGCCGAGTCCGAGCGCGACGACGCCGGGAACACCGACCGCAACACCCGCGCCCGAAACGCCCACGCCCACGGTCACCCCGCTGCCCCGCCCGCCCCTCTGGCAGCCCGGCCCCGGCGAGATCCAGCCCGACGTCAAGCGCCGCGCCGTCGAGCTGGTCGCCGCGCTCGGCGACTGGCCGCCCGGCGGGCAGGGGGTGGAGGCGGCCCGGGCCCGGGTGGCGGCGCTCGGCCTGCCGCCCGCGCTGGCCGATGCCGCCGGTCCGTTGGCCCCGGCGGCGTCGGAAGCGAGCCTGGAGGTGGTGGTCGCCCAGTACGGCGGCATCCTCGACGACTCGGCGAGCGTGCTGGTGGTGTGCCGCCAGTGGACCCGCGGCCCGGACGGCTCGGTGGCCGAGGGCGGCACCACGGTGGACGTCCGGCTGGGCCGGGCCGAGCCGCGCTGGACCGTCACCGACCTGCGTCCGGGTGTCGCGGGCCCGGCCGCCGCCGCGCCGTCGCCCGCGGTGGCCCGGGTGCTGGCCGAGCCCCGGATCGAGCTGCCGCCGGAGGCCGCCGCCGACCTGCGCGGCGGCACGGTCCACGACAGCGTGCTGGAGGCGATGCTGCGGCTGGCCGGCCCGTACACGCTCTCGGTGAGCGTGGTGCGGACCGGCCACCCGCTGGACGTCTTCGGGACGACCCGGCCCAGCGACCATCCGCTGGGCCGGGCCTTCGACGTCTGGCGGATCGACGGCCTGGCGGTGGTGGACCCGGGTACGTCCCGGCAGCTGGTCGAGTCCTTCATGCGGGACGCGGCCGCCGCCGGTTCGTACAACGTGGGCGGTCCGGTGGCGGTCCCGGGCGGCGTCGGCAACCAGTTCTTCACCGACGACACCCACCACGACCACTGCCACGTGGGCTTCAACCACTAACAGAAGTACGTCAGTTGACGTTGACGCCGCTCCAGGCCGCCGCGACCGCGTTGTACTCGGCGCTGCCGGCGCCGTACAGGTCGCGGGCCGCGTTCAGGGAGGCGGAGCGGGCGCCCTTGTAGGTGGTGGTGGAGGTCATGTAGACGGTCAGCGCGCGGTACCAGATCTTGGCGACCTTGGCGTTGCCGATACCGGCCAGCGTGGAGTTGTTGCAGGTCGGGCTGGTGTAGGTGACGCCGTTGACGGTCTTGGTGCCGCTGCCCTCGCTGGCCAGGTAGAACCAGTGGTTGCCGACGCCCGAGGAGTAGTGGACGTCGAGCTTGCCGACGCCGCTGCTCCAGCAGTCGGCCGAACGGCCGTCCAGCGAGGGCTTGTCGAAGCGGCGCAGCCACGGCGGGGTGGACTGGTCGCTGAACAGGTAGTCGCCCTTGTCGACGCTGTTGTTGGCGTACCACTCGACCATGGTGCCGAAGATGTCGCTGGTGGACTCGTTGAGGCCGCCGGACTCGCCGCTGTAGCGCAGGTTGGCGGTGGCGCTGGTGACGCCGTGGGTCATCTCGTGGCCCATGGTGTCGAGGTCCACCTGCTCCGGGTCGGTGGTGCCGTCGCCGTCGCCGGTCATCATGCAGAAGCAGGTGTCGGACCACTGGGCGTTGTCCCAGTTGGTGCCGACGTGGACGAAGACGGTGGCGCCCTTGCCGTCGTTCTTGATGCCGCTGCGGCCGTGGACGTTCTTGTAGTAGTCGTACGTCCAGGCGGTGTTGGCGTGGGCGTCGACGGCGGCGGTGGTGCGGTTGGAGGAGAACTTCTTTCCGTCGCCCCAGACGTTGGTGGTGCTGGTGATCGCGGTGCCGGAGGAGGCCTTGAGCGAGCTCGCGGCGACGTTGTTGGCGTCCTTGGTGACGTGGCCGCGGACCGGGTCGGTCAGGGTGTAGCCGCCGTTCGCGGCGGTGGTGTCGATGGTGACCGTGCCGGTGTACTCGGAGTTCCCGGTGCCGGCCGCCTGGTGCTCGGCGTCGTAGGACTCGATCTGCTCGCCCGTGGTGGCGTCGGTGACGACCACCTTGCCTGCTGGCTGGCCGTGCTCGCCGGTGCCCTCGACGGTGGTACGCCAGGCCAGCCGGGGGGTGCCGTCGGCGGCCCAGACGACCAGCTCGGGGCTGCTGACGGCATCCTTGACACCCGGGGCGGCGGCCAGCGCGCCGGCCGCGCCGGACTGCGCGGTCACCTTGGGGACGGTCGACTTCACGGCGGCGTCGTGGGCGGCCGCGCGGGAGGAGTCCTTGAGCCGGCCCTTGGCGTCCTGGTGGACGACCAGGTCGCCGCCGACCACCGGCAGGCCCTGGAAGGTCCGGTCGAAGCGGACGTGGGTGGCACCGTCGGCGTCGACCACGACGTCCTTGAGCACGAGGTCCTGGCCGGCGCCGAAGCCGAACACCCCCGCGTTGTGGGCGACGTTGGCGCGGGCCTGGGATATCGCGGCCTCGCGCATGCCGGGGGCGGCGGAGGCGGTGGCGGCCGGGACGGTGGCGCCGGCGAGGGCGGCGACGACCACGAAGGCCGCGGCCACGCGGGCACGGCGGGAGGAGGACGTGGGGATCACTCGGACTCCAGTGGGGGTAGCTGTGCAGGGAAAGGAGCTGCGACCGAGATTGACGGGGGTCAGTCAGATTGAGCTAGAGGAAAGGTCATAACTTTGCCAAGTCGTGTCCTTGGTCGATAAAAAATGATCGGAAGTTAACAAGGGCTCTACAGTGCCGTCGTGACGATCGACTACCTGTGGCGCGGCCCGCTCACCGATCCCGAACTCGACGCCCTGCACGCCGAGGCCTTCGGCCACCCCGTGGAACCCGGCGGCCGGCTCGCCCGGCTGGAACGGCACAGCCTCGGCTGGGTCACCGCCCGCCGCACCGCCGACGGCGCCCTGCTCGGCTTCGTCAACCTCGCCTGGGACGGCGGCGTCCACGCCTTCCTGCTCGACACCGCGGTCTCCCCGGACACCCGGCGGCAGGGCGTCGCCACCCGGCTGGTCACGGAGGCCGCCGACGGCGCCCGCGCGGCCGGCTGCGCCTGGCTGCACGTCGACTTCGAGCCGCACCTGCGCCCCTTCTACCTCGACGCCTGCGGTCTGCGCCCCACCGACGCCGGGCTGTTGGCGCTCTGACACCTTGCCGCCGGGCCGTCGGGCTGCCGGGCCGCCAGACCTCCGGTGCTCCGACACTGGGCGGCCGGCCCGCCGAGGCTCTACGCTTCCGCCCCATGGACGGATGGGTGGGGGTCTGGGCCGGCGGCCGGGCGGCGGTCCACGTGGGCGACGTCGCGGACTTCAACGCGCAGTTCCTCGCCCCCGGTATGGACCCGACGCAGCGCCTGCGACGGCTGCGGCACGCCCACCACTACGCCTGCCTGGCCGCCTGCTACAGCCCCGAGCCGGCGCTGCTGGTGCTGCCTGCCGAGGTCGCCCCGGAGTGGACCGACTGGCTGGCCCGGGAGTTGGCCTGGGGCCCGGTCGAGGTGCACAGCGGCGTGGCACCGGACCGCACGGTGGCCGAGGCCCTCGCCGACCGTCCCGCCCTGGCGGCCCGGATCGCCGACTCCGGCCGTCCGGTGGTGGGGTGGGGCCGGACGGCCGCGCAGGGCGAGGGGCCCGAGCTGGCCGCCGTCCGCCGCTACGAGTCCAAGGCCGCCGCGCACGACCTGTTCACCGCCCTCGCCCCCGGGCATCCCGGCATCCGGGTGCCGCACCAGGAGCGCCCGGGCGGTCGGCGCCGGGCGGCCCGCCGGCTGACCGCCCGCGCCGTCCGGGGCCTGACCACGGTGCTGAAGAGCCCGTACGGCGTCGGCGGCTACGGCACCGTCGTGGTGGAGCCCGCCGAACTGTTCGCCGCAGGCGGCGGCGGGGCCCTGCTGCGGCGCCTGGTCCGCACCGAACTCCTGCCCGCCGACGGGGAGTTGCTGCTGGAGGAGTACGTCGACGCCGGCCCGTCCGCCCGGCTTCGCGACCTCACCCAGGACGCCCTGGTCGGCCCGGACGGTGCCGTCCACCCGGTCGGCGCGGGCGCCATGGAGGTGGCCGGCACCCGCTACCAGGGCGTCACCGTCGGCCCCGGCGCGGTGCCGAGGGACGCCGCCGACACCGCCCGCCGGTTCGCCGTGGCGGTGGGGGAGCGGCTGGCCGCCGAGGGCTACCGGGGCTGGTACGACGTCGACTTCGTCACCGACCGGGAGCGCCGGCTCGCCCCCACCGAGATCAACCTGCGGCTCACCGGGCCGGCCGTCGCCCTCGTGTTGCGCGCCCGCCTCGACGCGGTGCGCGGCCCCGGCCACCTGGTCCGCACCCTGGACGCGATGCCGCTCGGCGCCCGGCTCGACCAGGCCGCGCTGCACGACCACCTGGAACGGCTGCGGCCGCGCTGCGCCCGGCTCGGCGTCACCCTGCTGCCGCTGATCCCGACCGCCTCCCGCGAGCCGGAGCCCTTCGTCGGCCTCGCCCTGGCCGGGCCGGACACCGAGTCGCTGGACGCGGCCGAGGCGCTGGTCGCCGCCGCGAACCACGGGCTGGCCCGGATGTTCGAGGCGCTGCGCTGAGCCGCCGGCGAGGTGCTGTGCTGAGCCGCCGCCGGGGTCCCGTCACTCCTTCCCGGCCGGCGGCCGCCAGAGCACGAAGCGCACCAGCACCAGCGCCGCGAGCATCAGCGGGACGTTGAACGCGAACACCATCGCCGTCTCGCGCGGCCAGTCGGTGGCCCTGGTGAGCCGGTAGAGGTTGTCCTGCGGCCACCAGTTGACCAGCAGCCAGGCGATCGCCAGATGGGTCAGCACCGACAGCCCGAACGGCCTGCCCAGCCGCAGGACGGCCTCGAAACCGATGGTGAGGTAGACGATCCCGGCGCCGAAGGCCAGGTTCTCGCAGAGGTACAGCAGCTGGAAGAAGCCGCGGTACGGGGAGGGGACTCCCGTGAGGTCGGTCGAGCCGGGGAAGAGCGCGAAGGTCATCGCCCAGGCCGCGAAGGCGAACACCAGCACGCAGACCACCGCCGCGCAGCCGCCGGTGAAGCCCGCGTCCCCGGAACGCCGGCCCCCGGCCTTGCCGCCGCCCTTGCCGCCGCTCCGCCCGCCCGCCTTGGCGGAGCTCGGGGCGGCGTGCTCCGGCGGGGCCGGCAGCGGCAGTGCCGCGCGGTCCAGCTTGCCCGCCCGGGTGCGCGGCAGCTCGCGCAGCGTGACGACGGCGGCGGGCACCGGGCGGCCCCTGAGCTTCCTCTCCAGGTACTGGGAGAGCGACCAGCCGTCCGCCCCGTACACGGCCGGATCGGTCACCGCGTAGCCGACCAGCCGCCGCCGCCCCGGTACCGGCTCCACGTAGACGACGGCCGCCTCCCGCACCGCCGGGTGCCCGCGCAGCGCGCCCTCCGCGTGGACCGCCGCCCGCACCCGCGCCAGCACGCCGGTCGGCCGCTCCGCGCCGAGCGGGCCGACCACGGTCGCGGCCCGGGCGGTGAACTCCAGCACGCCGTCCGCCCGCAGCACCCCGAGGTCGCCGGTCAGCAGCACCCGGCCGTCCGGGTCGAAGTCCGCGCGGACGAAGCGGCGGGCGGTGTCCGCCGGCCGGTTCAGGTAGCCGCGGGCCAGGCCGGCGCCGGCGATCGCGATCTCCCCCGTCATGCCCTGCTTGACGGGGGTGCCGTTCGGGCCCAGCACGTACACCCGGGTGCCGGGGAAGGGCCGGCCGACCAGCGAGACCCGTTCGGCGCCCTCGGCGGCCGCGGTGCCCCGGGCGTCGAACCAGGTGCTGTCCACGGTGGCCTCGGCCAGCCCGTAGACGTTCAGCACCCTCGCCTCCCCGCCGAGCAGCCGCTGCAGGCCCAACTGCTCGTCCAGGTACCACTTCTCGGCGCCCACGGTGAGCAGTCGAACCCCGGGCAGCCTGCCGCCGGTCCGCGCCAGCAGGGCGGTCAGCCGGCGCGCGGTGCGGACGTTCAGCTCCAGGACGGTGATCCGCTCGGCGGCGACCAGGGCGGGCAGCGCGCCGAGGTCGGCGGCGCGGTCCAGGGTGAGGTTGAACGGGGTGACGACCAGGGTCGCGCCGGTGCCGAGGGCCCGGACCCAGTCGGCGGTGAAGACGTCGAACTCCAGGCTCGCGGTCTGCAGGATCCGGTCCTCGGCGGTGAGCCCGTACACCTCGCGCCAGCCCTCGTACGCGGCCAGCAGGTTGCGGTGCTCGATCAGCGCGCCGAGGGGCAGGCCGGTGGAGCCGGAGGTGTAGAAGACGCAGGCGAGGTCGGCGGCGGTGACCTCGGGCGGCTCGAACGGGGCCCGCGCGGGGGCGGCCGTGTCGACGCAGACCAGCGGCGCCCCGCCCGCGTCCGCCAGCCGGACCCGGTGGCGCTCCTCGGTCACCACCACGTCCGGTGCGGCGTCCGCCAGCACGTGCCGCAGCAGCGCCTCCGGCGCGGTGGGCTCCAGCGGCACGAACGCCGCGCCCGCCGTCAGCACGGCCAGCAGCGCCACGTACACCTCGGTGCCCCGGCCCAGCGCGACCGCCGCCCGCCCGCCCGGGGCCAGGCCCCGCTCCGCCAGCACGGCGGCCAGCCGCCCGGCCCGCTCCACCAGCTCCCCGTACGTGAGCTCCTGCCCGCCGCAGCGCACGGCCACCGCGGCCGGCGCCCGGCGGGCCCGTTCCTCGACCAGCCCGTGCAGCGTGCCGGCGGCCCGTTCCCCGTCCGCGGTCATCGAGTCCCCCCTCGTCCCCCCTCGGAAAGGGCACCATCCTCCTCCCAACTCCCGCCGGGCGACAGGGTTCTGGCGCGTCCACCCCTCGGACGCCCCGACCTCCCGCGACTCGACGGTTGTACTCTGCACGCGGACGGACGGCGCCGGACCGTCCCGTGCGGCGCCCCGCCCGCACCCTGCCCGGCACCGTGATCGGAGTCCCATGAACTCATCCGCCCCCGACTTCGCCGGGCCGGTGCTGCGCACCCGCGACGTGGACGTCGTGCGCGACGGCCGCCACCTGCTGCGCGGGATCACCCTGGAGATCCGGCCCGGCGAGCACTGGGCGCTGCTCGGCCCCAACGGCGCCGGCAAGTCCACCCTGCTCGCACTGCTCGGCGCCGTCTCCCACCCCACCCGCGGCGAGGTGGACGTGCTTGGCCGCCGGCTCGGCCGGGTGGACGTCCGCGAGCTGCGCGCCCACCTCGGGCACGTCAACCCGCGCCACCCGCTGCGCTCGCCGCTGAGCGTGCGCGAGGTGGTGCTCACCGGCTACACCAACACGATCGAGCCGGAGTTCCACCGCAAGCCGGCCCCGGAGGCGCTGGAGCGGGCCGAGCAGCTGATCGACACGCTCGGCATGCGCGCGATGGCCGAGGCCGCGTGGACGACGCTCTCCCAGGGCGAGCGCGGCCGGGCCCTGATCGCCCGAGCGCTGATGCCCAGTCCCCGGCTGCTGCTGCTCGACGAGCCCGCCACCGGGCTCGACCTGACCGCCCGGGAGCTGCTGCTGGACAGCCTGGACCTGCTGCGCCACCAGCACCCGGAGCTGGCCAGCGTGCTGGTCACGCACCACCTGGAGGAGCTGCCGGAGAGCACCACCCACGCCCTGCTGCTGCGCGGCGGCGAGTGTGTGGCGGCCGGGCCGGTGGACGAGGTGATGACCACGGAGCTGATCAGCGAGACCTTCGGCCACCCGATCCGGATCAGCCGGCACGAGGGCCGCTGGACGGCCCGGGCCGCGGCCCGCCGGACACCGGGACGGTAGCCGCCGGCCGGGACGGTGGCGGCCTGCCGGGCAGGACGGCCGCCCGCCGGACACCGGGACGGTAACGGTTCAGGGGGTGGGTGTAGACGGAAAATCGTCTTTACGTAAGGTATGCCTTAGCTAATGATGGTCTGCTGGTCCCCGGCCGGCCGCACTGCCTTGGCACACCCATGCCCTTTCCCGTTGGAGCCCGCATGTCCGCCCGTCGCCGTTCCACCGCAGCCGCGCTGCTCACCCTCGCCGTGGCGACCGCAGCCCTGGCCGGCTGCGCGTCCAAGAAGGACGACAAGGCCGGCGGCTCCGACGCGGTCAAGGTGAACGCGACCGACACCGCCTGCGAGGTCTCCAAGACCACCTTCCCGGCCGGCCACGTCGTCCTGGACATCAGCAACAAGGGCTCCAAGACCACCGAGGTCTACGTCTACGGCGACGGCGACAAGATCGTCACCGAGCGCGAGAACATCGGCCCCGGCACCAAGGCGAGCATCAACGCCGAGATCAAGGCCGGCTCGTACGAGATCGCCTGCAAGCCCGGCATGGTCGGCAACGGCATCCGCCAGAAGATCACCGTCACCGGCGAGGGCGGCAGCGCCGCGCCGGCCGACCCGCGCCTGGCCGCCGCCGTCGACGCCTACCGGAAGTACGCCCAGGAGCAGGCCGACGCCACCATCCCGGCCGTCGAGGCCTTCGCCGCCGCGATCAAGGCGGACGACCTGGAGAAGGCCAAGTCGCTCTACGCGCCCTCGCGCACCGGCTGGGAGCGCACCGAGCCGGTCGCCGAGAGCTTCGGCGACGTCGACCCGAAGACCGACACCCGCGAGGACAAGCTGGAGCCGGGCCAGGCCTGGACCGGCTGGCACAAGCTGGAGAAGTCGCTCTGGGCCGACGCGAAGATCGGCGACGACGAGAAGAAGCTCGCCGACCAGCTGGTCGCCGACCTCAAGGACTGGCAGAAGAAGATCCCCGAGGCGGAGATCACCGCGACCAGCATGGCCAACGGCGCCAAGGAGCTGCTGGACGAGGTCGCCACCAACAAGATCACCGGTGAGGAGGACCGCTACAGCCACACCGACCTGGCCGACTTCCAGGCCAACGTCGAGGGCGCGCAGAAGGCCTACGAGCTGCTGAAGCCGGTCGCCTCCGAGAAGGACGCGGAGCTGGCGAAGACGCTGGACTCCGAGTTCGCCGCCATCAACACCCTGCTGGCCAAGTACAAGCAGGCCGACGGCACCTTCACCTCCTACGACAAGGTCACCGAGGCCGAGCGCAAGGCCTTCTCCGACGCGGTCAACTCGCTGGGCGAGCCGCTGTCGAAGCTGGCCGCCGCCGTGGTCGTCAAGTAACCGGCCACCCCACCCCGAAGTACCCCGCCGACGCCGTGGCGGCCCGCGATCCGGGCCCCACGGCCTCCGCGGGTCAGCGCAGAAGTCCAGCACAGTAGAAGGGCCCGCCCGCCGATGGACGCGGAGAACGAGCAGCAGAACGGGACGCCGGCCGCCGCCGACGCCACCGGGACCAGGGGCGCGGTCAGCCGACGCGCCGTCATCGGCTGGGCCGGCGCGGGCGTCGCGCTCGGCGCCGCCGCCGTCGGCTCGGTCGCCGCGGCCACCCGGCAGGACGACGCCGTTCCGGTCGCCGCCCCCGTCGGCGCCGAGGTGCCGTTCTACGGCGAGCACCAGGCGGGCATCTCCACCCCGGTCCAGGACCGGCTGCACTTCGCCGCCTTCGACGTCTCCGAGAAGGCCACCCGGGAGTCCCTGGTCAAGCTGCTCAAGGAGTGGACCAAGGCGGCCGCCGCGATGACCGGCGGCCGTGAGGTCGGCACCGGCGCGGTGCCCGGCTCGCCGGAGGCGCCGCCGGACGACACCGGCGAGGCCCTCGGCCTGCCCGCCTCCCGGCTCACCCTGACCATCGGCTTCGGGCCGAGCCTGTTCGAGAAGGACGGCGTCGACCGTTTCGGCCTCCAGGCCAAGCGCCCCGAGGGCCTGATCGACCTGCCGAACTTCAAGGGCGACAAGCTCGACCCGACCCGCAGCGGCGGCGACCTCTGCGTCCAGGCCTGTGCCGACGACCCGCAGGTCGCCGTGCACGCGATCCGCAACCTGGCCCGGATCGGCATGGGCACCGTCAACATCCGCTGGTCGCAGCTCGGCTTCGGCAAGACCTCCTCGACCACCCCGGACGAGCAGACCCCGCGCAATCTGATGGGGTTCAAGGACGGCACCCACAACATCGCGGGCACCGACGGCGCGAAGCTGGCCGACCACGTCTGGGCCGCCCCCGGCGACGGCCCGGAGTGGATGACCGGCGGCTCCTACCTGGTCGCCCGGCGGATCCGGATGCACATCGAGACCTGGGACCGCGCCTCGCTGAAGGACCAGGAGGACACCTTCGGCCGCACCAAGGGCGAGGGCGCCCCGTACGGCAAGGGCAAGGAGCACGACGCGCCGGACCTCGCGGCGATGCCCGCGACCTCGCACGTCGCCCTCGCCCACCCGGACGCCAACAGCGGCCTGATGATCCTGCGCCGCGGCTTCTCCTTCACCGACGGCACCGACGGTCTCGGCCGCCTGGACGCCGGGCTGTTCTTCCTCGCCTACCAGCGCGACACCCGCAAGGCCTTCGTCCCGCTCCAGCAGAAGCTCGCGGCGAGCGACAAGCTCAACGAGTACATCCAGCACGTCGGCTCCGCCCACTTCGCCTGCCCGGCGGGCGTGCGCAAGCCGGGGGAGTGGTGGGGCCAGGCCCTCTTCGGCTGACACCCCTCCTGTTCTCCCGTACCATCTCGACACCCCCCAGGAGCCCGCGTGTTCGGCAACTACCTGATCGGCCTGCGCGAAGGCCTCGAAGCCAGCCTGGTCGTCTGCATCCTGATCGCCTACCTGGTCAAGACCGGCCGCAAGGACCGGCTGCCGCCGGTGTGGATCGGCGTCGGCTCGGCCGTGGCGCTCTCCATGGCCTTCGGCGCGGTGCTCCAGTTCGGCTCCTCGCAGCTCACCTTCGAGGCCCAGGAGGCGCTCGGCGGCTCGCTGTCGATCATCTCGGTCGGCCTGGTGACCTGGATGGTCTTCTGGATGCGGCGCACCGCCCGGCACCTGAAGACCGAGCTGCACGGCAAGCTGGACGCGGCGATCGCGATGGGCACCACCGCCCTGGTGGTCACCGCCTTCCTGGCCGTCGGCCGTGAGGGCCTGGAGACGTCCCTGTTCATCTGGACCGCCGTCCAGGCCACCGGGGACGGCTGGAACCCGCTGATCGGCGCCGCGCTCGGCCTGCTCACCTCGGTGGTGCTCGGCTGGCTGTTCTACCGGGGCGCGCTGAAGATCAACCTGGCCAAGTTCTTCACCTGGACCGGCGCGATGCTGGTCGTGGTCGCGGCCGGCGTCCTCGCCTACGGCGTGCACGACCTCCAGGAGGCCGGCTGGCTGCCCGGCCTGCACAACATGGCCTTCGACATCTCCAGCACCATCCCCAAGGACAGCTGGTACGGCACCCTGCTGAAGGGCGTGTTCAACTTCCAGCCGGACCCGACGGTGCTGCAGCTGGTGGTCTGGCTGCTCTACCTGGTCCCGACCCTGGCGGTGTTCTTCAACGTCCTCGGCGGCGGCAGGAGCAAGAAGCCCGCCCAGCCGGTGGCCGCCAAGCCGGCCGCCTGATCCGGCCGTTCGACCTGCTCCACCCGTAGCACCCGCTCCACCCCGCTCCACCCGTACCGCCCCGTCCGGCACCCGCCGGCCGGGGCGGTTTGGTATGAGCGGAGCCAGTTCTCGCCAGGAGCGGTCGGAACCAGTCAGGAAGACGACGAAAACGGTCAGCTCTGACAAACTGCAGTCCCAGTGGAACCGTTGCGCCACCACCTTCGTACTTAGGGTGACAGCACCATGCCATTACCCACACATGGGGGGAACATGACCGTTCGCAGGCCTGCCAGGTTAGTCGCCGCCGGTGTCGCCGCCCTCGCGGCGACCGTGTTGCTGACCGCGTGCGACGACGTGAAGTACACCGACGACAAGCCGGGCGACCCGAAGGCGAGCGCCGCCGGGGCCACCGTCCCGGGCGACCCGATGGCCGGCCAGGCGGCCGGTTCGCGCTGCAAGAGCGACGACATCACCGCCACCGTGCAGCTCAAGGGCGCGGGCTCGGCGATGCTGACGATCAAGAACAAGAGCAGCCACAACTGCACCCTGTACGGCTACCCGGGCTTCGGCGGCCTGAAGGCCGACAACAGCGCGGACGCGCTGGCGGCCAACCGCGAGTCGCACCCCGGGCCCGCGGTGCTGGTCACCCTGAAGCCCAACAAGTCCGGCTACGCGGGCCTCAAGTGGAGCGCCTGCGACAAGTCGGACGCGACCTGCCACGTGCTCACCGGCCTCCAGGTCACCGTGCCGGACGAGACCACGGCGGTCAACGCCGAGGTGCTGGGCACCGACGGCAAGCCGGCCGGTCAGCTGCTGGTCTCGGCCGCCGGGCTGACCACCGGCACCCTGCAGCCGAACAACGAGAAGGTGCTGTTCAACTGATCCGGTTCACTTGATGCTGTCCGGTTGACGATGTCCACCTGATGATGCTCGCCTGATGACACGACGGAGCCCCCGGGCCGGTTCTTCCGAACCGCCCCGGGG
>NZ_JBHVEU010000041.1:0-31383 GCF_042802075.1 Kitasatospora sp. NPDC057518 | reverse complement strand
AACTTAAACACTCACGTCACCGGCGGTTATTCTTAATTAGTGACTGCGCGCGGGCCTTCCCGCGGTTCTCCCGCGGGCCTTCCAGCGGCTTCCCCGTGGGGCTCGTCGGGGGGTTCCGGTGCGGTTCCGCCGCCCGTCGGCAGCCCCGTGACCTGCGCGTCAATCGGACATTGATTCGCTTCTGATCGACTGCGAGCACCTTGGCTGGGGCGGTCCTCACCGGCCGCCACCACCCGTCGTGCCCCAAGCAGTGAAGAGAGTCCCATGCCGATCCACCTGGTGCCCCAGCCCGTCCACACCGTGCCCGCCCAGGGCCAGTCCGGAGCCGACTCGCTGGGCGGGGACGCGTACGCGTACGGGCAGGTCGTGGACGACGAGCCGGCCACCCCGCGGTTCGCCGGCCTGCGCCTGGTGCACGCCGCGCTGCGCCGGGACCTCGCCCGGCTGCCCAACGCGCTGCGGCTGCTCCAGCCCGACGAGGACGACAAGGGCGAGGCGCTGCTACGGCACTGGAACTTCATCACCGCCATGCTCACCTGCCACCACGAGCAGCAGGACACCCGGCTCTGGCCGATCGTGCGCCGCTTCGCGCCCGAGCTGCGACTGCTGCTCAACTGGCTGGAGGACGACCACCACAACCTGGACCACTCCTTCACCCGGGTCACCACGCTGGTGCGGATAGCGAGCCGGGACACCGGCAGCGCCTGGCCGGTCGCGTACGCGATGGAGGACCTGGCGGCCCGGCTGGAGACCCACCTGCGGATCGAGGAGCGGCAGCTGCTGCCCCGGATGGAGCGGGTGATCGCCGACGGCTCCCGGCTCGGCGGGCTGGGCGAGCTGCTGGACCTGCTGCGGCTGGCCGACGGCCCGGGCGTCGCGGACGCGCTGGCCTGGCTGCTGGAGGGCGTGGAGCCCGCGCTGGTCGAGCGGCTGCTGGCCGAGTGCGACGACGACGTGGCCCGCAACTGGCCGCACTGGCACGCGACCTACCAGCGCTGCACCTCGCCGCTGTGGGGGCCGGTGGACGGTCCGGTCGGCGGTGCCGGCGCCGGCACCGGCACGGGCGCCGGCTTCGGCCTCGGCTTCGGCGGTCTGGGGAGCGTCGCCGACTGACTCCGGGGCCTCTTCGCGGGCCGTTGATCTACGCGCGTGGCATGAGCCTCCGGTACGGGCCTCCGGCATATGCCCGACGGCTCCGGGGGCTGGCTGGTATCCCAACTCTCGGTATTTCCAGGGGGATTGGGCCCATCAGCATCGGGTGCCGGCCGTCCCGCCCGCCGCCCCGGCCGCTTACTCCGGTAGGCGGTTGAGCCACTCCAGCGGTGCGACCCGGATCGCCGTGTGCGGCGAGCCGTCCCACTCCGCCGTCAGCCCGACGGCCTCCAGCGCGGCGACCACCGTCCGCCCGACCTCCGCCGTCCGGCGCTCCGAGGCCTCGGTCGTCTCCTCCCCGGCGCGGAACCCGCCGTAGCGCAGCATCAGCCCCCGGCCGGCGGCCGCCGCCTCGGTGTCCTGCTGGTGGAAGAAGACGAAGCCGACCGAGCCCTCCCCGGCCTCGCCACCGATCTCCGCGTAGCCGCAGCCCGCGCAGCAGGTGAAGTCCATCGCCGCGACGATGCCCTGGTCCTCCAGCGCGTCGAAGGCGTCCGCCAGCCGGTCCACGTCGGTGGTCTCCGGCCAGGCCGCCTGCTCGGCCAGCCGCGCGGCCCACAGCGGAGCGACGATCCGCTCCGCCTCCTCCTGCGTCAGCCCCTGGTCGTCGAGGTCCTCGACCAGGGACTCGGCTATCTCGTCCGGCTCCTGGAAGCCGCACCGGATCAACTCGCTTGCCCGCTCCTGGACTTCGCGCAGCACGTCGGGGGTGAGAACCGTCTCCTCGGTCATGCCCGCATCCTCGCACCCGCCACCGACACCGACGGCCGGGCGCGGGGGCGGAGACCGGCGCTTCGCCGCGGGCCGCCGTCCTGCTACCGTCCCGCCGGTGACCTCCCTGCTGCAACCACCGCTGCTCACCCGGCTGCTGGCCGCCGAGCGCATCCTGATCGCCGGAGCCGGCGGCGGATTCGACGTGTACGCCGGGCTGCCGATCGCCCTCGCCCTGCGGGCCGCGGGAAAGGAGGTGCACCTGGCCAACCTCTCCTTCTCCCACCTCTACGGCCTGCCGCTCGACGTCTGGGCGGAGTCCGACGTGGCCCGGATCGGACCGGACACCGCCGCCCCCGAGGGCTACTTCCCGGAGCGCACCCTGGCCCGCTGGCTGAACCGGCACGGCATGCCCGACACCGTGTGGGCCTTCCCGTCGGTGGGTGTGCAGCCGCTGCGCGAGGCCTACCGCGCGCTGGTCGGCCGCCTGGGCGTGGACGCGGTCCTGCTGGTGGACGGCGGCACCGACATCCTGATGCGCGGCGACGAGGCCGGACTCGGCACCCCGGAGGAGGACATGGCGAGCCTGGGCGCGGTGGCCGGCCTGGACGAGGTGCCCGAGCGGCTGGTCGCCTGCCTCGGCTTCGGCATCGACGCCCACCACGGCGTCAACCACTCCCTGGTGCTGGAGAACCTCGCCGCGATCGACCGGGCCGGCGGCTACCTCGGTGCCTTCTCCGTCCCGCGCGACAGCCGGGAGGGGGTGCTCTACCTGGACGCCGTCGAGCACGCCCGGGCCGCCTTCCCGGAACACCCCAGCATCGTCAACGGCTCGGTGGCGGCGGCGCTGCGCGGCGAGTTCGGCGACGTCCGCTTCACCGAGCGGACCAAGGGCGAGCAGCTCTTCATCAATCCGCTGATGACGCTCTACTTCGGCGTCACGGTCGAGGCGCTGGCCGCCGAGCACCGGTACCTGGACCGGCTGGAGAACACCGTGGTGACCCGCCAGATCGCCACCGTCATCGCGGAGTTCCAGGACGAGCTGCCGCGTCAGCGGCCGCCCCGGCAGTTCCCGCACTGACCCGGGGCGCCTGGGCGGGCGGGGCCGGGGGCGGGCCGGTCAGAGTGGGGCGAGCCGGAACTCCAGGTTCCCGAACCGCACCTGGTCGCCGGGCCGGACCCGGACGCCGCCCGCTATCCGGCGCCCGTTCACATGGGTGCCGTTGGTCGAGCCGAGGTCGTACAGCATCCAGCCGTCCCGTTCGTGCCGCAGTTCGGCGTGGTTCCGGGACACCGAGGGGTCGTGCAGCCGCAGCCCCGAGCCGGGGAGCCGGCCGATCGTCAACTTCCCGGCCCCGGAGTGCGGCAGGCTCAGCCCCGGCAGCCGCTCGGTGCGCCAGGCCTTGCCCAGCCGGTCGCCGAAGGCGGAGATCCGCCCGACCGTCCGCAACACGAACCGCTCGACCGGCCCGCCGGTCGGCAGTCCGGCCACCGCCGCGTCCAACTCGCCGCGGCTGGTGGCCCGGAGGACGATGTCCATCCGGCCGAGGAAGGTGTCGTGCGAGAGCCGCCCGCTGCCCGCGCCGTCCCGCAGCACCCCGAGCGCCTCCTCCCGCTCGGCGTCGGAGGGCCGGACCGCGCCGGTCGGCCCGGCCGTGCCGGCGGGGAGCTCAGGAGGCGTCATGGCCACATTGTCCGCGCGGCCGATTCCGGCTGTCCAGATCACGCCGGGCGCGGGCGCGGGGTTCGTACGTCACGGCAGTCCAGACGCCCTTTCCGGCCGGGCGGTTCCGCGCGTTTGCGGTGTGCCGTACGGGCCGTTCCGGGGCGCCGTACCGACGGACCCCGGCTGCCGTCCGGGCCGTCCCCGGCTGCCGTACGGGCCGTCAGGCCTTGCGGGCGGCGGCCAGGATCTTCTCCGTGGTGTGCAGGAACCGGGAGGTGACCGCGCCCCGGTAGGCCTTGCCGAACATCTCCTTGGTGACCCACTTGCCGTCCCGGAGGTGGACCACCACGTAGGCGGCCCCCGGACCGGCGCCGATCACCTCGACGTCGCCCTTCGGCGAGCGGTGGGGGAGGGCGAGTTCGGCGGGCAGCGGCTCGGAGAGGAAGGCGACGACCAGCCGGACGTCCGGCGTCACCTCGACGCCCCGGAACGGCTCGGCGGCCAGCAGGTCGGCCACCTCGTCCACCGTCCGCAGCAGCACCGGCACCGGGTACCCGAGCGCCTGCTCCAGGTGCTCCTCGATCCGCCCGGTCAGCGCGGCGCGGTCCGGCTCGGCGGTGGTGAAGAAGACGTTGCCGCTCTGGATGTAGGAGCGGACGTTCCCCAACCCGAGCTCGGCGAAGAGCGCCCGCAGCCGCTCCATCCGCACCGTCCGGCCGCCGACGTTGATGGCCCGCAGGAAGGCGATGTACGTGGTCGTGGTGGTCACCCGGCCAGTCTGGCACCGGCCACCGACAGCGGCCCGGCGCTCCCGGCCCGCCGCCCCCGACCGGCCCGCCGTCCCTGCCCCGCATCCGCCCGACCGCCCCTGCCCGTCCGGTCGTCCGCGCCCGGCGGTTGTCGGTGCCGGGTGCCAGACTGGCGCCATGGCTACCTGGCAGGATTTCGAGCACGAGGCCCCCGACCTGGCGCCCCTGGTCCGGGCCCGGTTCGAGGCGAACAAGCACCACGTCCTGGCGACGCTGCGCAAGGACGGATCGCCCCGGGTGAGCGGGACGGAGGTCGAGTTCGTCGGCGCCGACCTGTGGATCGGGTCGATGTACGGCGCGGTCAAGGCGCGTGAGCTCCAGCGCGACGCCCGCTTCGCGCTGCACGCGCACCCGGGGGACGAGACCATGGCCGGCGGGGACTCCAAGGTCTCGGGCCGGGCGGTGGAGGTCACCGACGAGACTGAACTCGCCGCCTTCGCCGCCGATCTGCCCGAGCCGCCGCCCACCCCGTTCCACGCCTTCCGGCTGGAGCTCGACCAGGTGGTGCACACCGCCCTGGAGGGCGACCACCTGCTCGTCTTCAACTGGCACCCCGGCCGGCCGGTGGAGCGGATCCAGGTCCACTGACCGGCCGACCCGGATGACCCGGCCGACCCGGATGAGTCGGCCGGGTCTGCCGGGTGGGCTGCAACCGCCCTACGGCAGAACGGACTTGAGCGCGTCCGGGGTGCGGGCCACGACGGCGTGCCCGTCGTCCGCGGTGATGATCGGGCGCTGGATCAGGATCGGGTGCTCGGCCATCGCCGCGATCCAGCGGTCGCGCGAACCCTCCTCCCGGGGCCAGCCCTTCATCCCCAGGTCCTTCGCGGCCTGCTCGTCGATGCGGGTGATGTCCCACGGCTCCAGGCCCAGGCGCTCCAGCACCCGCACCAGCTCGGCCGCGGTCGGCGGATCCTCCAGGTAGCGCCGTACGGTGTACTCGACCCCGGCGCCGTCCAGCGCGCCGAGCGCGGTCCGGCACTTGCCGCACCGGGGGTTGATCCAGATCTCCATGCCGGCCACCCTACCGAGCCGCCCGCGCCCGCCCCGGCAGCCGCCGCGCGCGCCCGCCCGCTTCCGCCCCTGCCCGTCCCCGCCCCCGGTTCCGTCCCGGGCCGCCGCGCGCGATCCGTTCCGTACGGGAACTCCGCCCCGCCCACCGGCAGTTGACCGGTCAGGAAGCGTGAGCTCGGGAGGGGAGCAGCGGATGGACGGCGCGGCGATCATCGAACAGCTGATGACCACGGAGGTCAGGACCGATCCGTACCCGTTGTACGCGAAGGCCCGCGAGCTGGGCCCGGTGGCCCCGGCCGGGGACGGCATGTTCGTGGTGAGCGGCTACGCGGCGGTCAAGAAGGTGCTGCGCACGCCCGCCTTCGGCGTCGCGACCGCCGAGATGACCGAGTACGCCGCGCACTCCTCGCTCGCCCTGCTCGGCCGCTCGATCCTCCAGCGCAACGCCCCCGACCAGCCGCGGGTCCGCTCGCTGATCGCCTCGGTGTTCACCGCCCGCCGGGTGGCCGCGCTGCGCCCGGCCGTGGAGGCGGCGGTCGGCCGGCTGCTGGACGGGATGGCCGAGCAGGGCGCCGACGGCTCGCCGGTGGACTTCATGGACGCCTTCGCCTTCCGGCTGCCGGTCGGGGTGATCTGCGAGCTGCTCGGCGTCCCCGAGCAGGACCGCTACCGCTTCCGCGGCCTCACCTCCGACCTGACCGTCGCGCTGGAGATCATGCAGGACCTGGACGGGCTGGCCGCCGCCGACGAGGCCGCCGACGAGCTGGCCGGCTACTTCACCGAGCTGGCCGCCGAGCGCCTGGCCCGCCCGCAGGACGACCTGGTCACCGACCTGGCCCGGATCGCCGCCGCCGACGACGAGCGGCTCTCCGCCCGGGAGCTGCTGGCCAACCTGGTGCTGCTGCTGGTGGCCGGCTTCGAGACCACCACCAACCTGCTCGGCAACGGCCTGGCCCTGCTGTTCCGCCACCCCGAGGCGGCCGCCGGGCTGCGCAGCGGCACGATCACCCCGGCCGGGTTCACCGACGAGGTGCTGCGGTTCGACGCCCCGGTCCAGGCCACCGGGCGGGTCGCGCTGGAGCCGGGCCTGGTCGTCGAGGGCCTGCCGATCCCGCCCGGCAGCGGGCTGACCCTGCTGATCGGCTCGGCCAACCACGACCCGGACCGCTACGAGCACCCCGAGGTGTTCGACCCGACCCGCACCGACAGCCAGCCGCTCAGCTTCGGCGGCGGCACCCACTTCTGCCTGGGCTCCCAGCTGGCCCGGATGGAGGCCGAGGTCGCGGTGCCCGCCCTGCTCGACCGCTTCCCCCGGCTCGCCCCGGGCGGCGTGCCGACCCGGCGCGACCGCCTGGTGCTGCGCGGCTACGAGACGCTGCCGGTGACCGTCCGCTGACGCTCCGCTCCCGGGGGCCGGGGATTTGGCTCCTCCGGCCCCGGGGACCGGGACGTTCGGCCATTCGTGGCAGGGTCGTCCGTGGGAGAGCATGGAGGGACCAAACCGGCCAATCCGGGCGGATCGCCCGGAACGGCCGCCTGCCAGGAGGTCCCGCCGTGCGAACAGCACCCCGCCCGCCGCGTCCCGCGGCGCTGGAGCCCAAGGCGCCGCGGTGGGTGCCCTGGCTGCCGGTGCTCCTGCTGGTGCTGGACCTGGTCGCCGAGGCCGTCGTCCCGGACGCCGTCGCCGCCGGCTTCCTGCTGACCGCGCTGCCCGTGGTGGCCGCGTTCAGCTACGGCCCGGTGCTGACCGCCGTCACCACGGCCGGCTCCCTGGGCCTCCAGCTCGTCCTGGCGCTGCGCGCGGACCACGTCGACGAGCAGCACCACGTCTGGGTCTACATCGCCACCCTGCTCTCCGGCGTCATGGGCACCGCCCTGTCCTGGCAGCGCACCCGGCAGAACCGCAACCTGCTCCAGGCCCGTACGGTCGCCGAGACCCTGCAGCGCACCGTGCTGCGCCCGGTGCCCGAGCGGGCCGGCGGGCTGCGGGTGGCCGGCCTCTACCGCCCGGCCCAGGCCGACGTCCTGGTCGGCGGCGACCTGTACGAGGTGTGCGACACCCGCTTCGGCGTGCGGGTGCTGCTCGGCGACGTCCGGGGCAAGGGCCTGGCCGCGGTCCGCACCGTCGCCGACGTCCTCGGCGCGTTCCGGGCGGCCGCGTACGACACCCCCGGGCTGGTCGACCTCGCCGACCAGCTGGACCGCGCGGTGCTGCGCGACGCCGCCGACCGCGGCGACGACGAACTGTTCGCCACCGCCGTCCTGCTCCAGTACCGGCCCGGCTCGGACTGCGTGGAGATCGTCAACCGCGGCCACACCACCCCGCTGCTCCTCGGCGGCGGGGGCATATCCCCGGTGTCCTGCGCCGACGAGCTCCCGCTCGGCCTGGGCCACCTCGGCCCCGCCGACGAGCGCAGCAAGGCGATCGCCGTCGCGCTGCCCCCGGGCCACACCGTCCTGCTCTACACCGACGGCGTCAGCGAGGCCCGCGACACCACCGGCGCCTTCTACCCGCTGGCCCCCCGCCTCGCCGCCCTCGGCACCACCGCCCCCGACCGCGTGGTCTCCTTCCTGGCCCAGGACGTCCACCGCTACGCCGGCCTCCTCGCCGACGACCTCGCCGTCCTCGCCCTCACCCCGGACACCCCGTAGCCCCGTCCCACTCCCAGAGGTTCGCGAACAGCTCCGCCTGCTCCCGGGCGTCGTCCAGCGCGTGGTGCGTATGGGGCAGGTCCGGCAGCAGCTCCGGCGGCATCGACCGCTTCCCGATCCCGGCGAACGGCACCCCGGCGCGCGCCGCGTACAGCGTCTTCAGGTCCAGGCAGCCGGAGTGCCCGAACGGGCTGGAGCCGGTGAACCGCACCAGGTACCAGTAGAGGAACTGCCAGTCGTACACGGCGGGGTAGCCCACCATCACCGGCCGGTACCGCCGCCCGCCCGGCCCGCCCCGCACCCCCTCCACCCAGCGGCCGAACTCCCGCATCGCCGCCGCCGGATCGGCCCCGTCAGCCTCCAGCGCCGCCCGGTCCAGCCCCGACACCGCCAGCGCCTCCGGGACGTACTCCGCACTGATCGGCCGCAGCTCCCGGTAGAACCCCGCCCCGCCCGCCCCCGCCCGCCGGAACCCCTCCCCGTCGTGCCACCCGGCCACCACCGCCCCGAAGCTCACCATCGAGTACGGCCCCGGGATCGGCCCGTCCGCCTCCACGTCCACCGACACGTACACCGTCGGCGTCACCTTCACCCTGCGTCCCATCCCCCCATCCAACCCACCCCCGCAACCCCGTTTCCCACCCCACCGGCCGCCCCCTCACAACCGAAAGGGACCGGCGCCGCCCGGCACCGGTCCCTGTTCCGCACCCGAGGGCCGACGAGGGTCCTACAGGTCGTAGTAGAGCTCGAACTCGTGGGGGTGGGGGCGGAGGGCGATCGGGGCGATCTCGTTGGTGCGCTTGTAGTCGATCCAGGTCTCGATGAGGTCCGGGGTGAAGACGTTGCCGGCGAGGAGGTACTCGTGGTCGGCTTCCAGGGCCTCCAGGACGGCGGGGAGGGAGGAGGGGACCTGGGGGACGTTGGCGTGCTCCTCGGGGGCCAGCTCGTAGAGGTCCTTGTCGACGGGCTCCAGCGGCTCGATCTTGTTGCGGATGCCGTCGAGGCCGGCCATCAGCATGGCGGCGAAGGCCAGGTAGGGGTTGGAGGCCGGGTCCGGGGCGCGGAACTCGATGCGCTTGGCCTTGGCGTTGGAGCCGGTGATCGGGATGCGGATCGCGGCGGAGCGGTTGCGCTGCGAGTAGACCAGGTTGACCGGCGCCTCGAAGCCCGGCACCAGGCGGTGGTAGGAGTTCACCGAGGGGTTGGTGAAGGCCAGCAGCGAGGGGGCGTGCCGCAGCAGGCCGCCGATGTAGTAGCGGGCGGTGTCGGAGAGTCCGGCGTAGCCCTGCTCGTCGTAGAAGAGCGGCGAGCCCTCGGTCCACAGGGACTGGTGGACGTGCATGCCGGAGCCGTTGTCGCCGAAGATCGGCTTCGGCATGAAGGTGGCGGTCTTGCCGTTCCGCCAGGCGACGTTCTTGATGATGTACTTGAACAGCATCAGGTCGTCGGCGGCGTGCAGCAGGGTGTTGAACTTGTAGTTGATCTCGGCCTGGCCGGCGGTGCCGACCTCGTGGTGCTGGCGCTCGACCTCCAGTCCGGCCTTGGCGAGCTCCAGCGACATCTCGGCGCGCAGGTCGGCGAAGTGGTCGACCGGCGGGACGGGGAAGTAGCCGCCCTTGTACTTGACCTTGTAGCCGCGCACGTCGCCCTCGGCGGCGCCGCTGTTCCAGGCGCCGGCCTCCGAGTCGATGTGGTAGAAGGACGCGTTGGCGCTGGTCTCGAAGCGGACCGAGTCGAAGACGTAGAACTCGGCCTCGGGCCCGAAGTACGCGGTGTCGGCGATGCCGGAGGAGGCCAGGTAGGCCTCGGCCTTCCTGGCGACGTTGCGCGGGTCGCGGCTGTAGGCCTCGCCGGTGACCGGGTCCTGGATGAAGAAGTTGATGTTGAGGTGCTTCTCGGCCCGGAAGGGGTCGAGGCGGGCGGTGGCGAGGTCCGGCACCAGGGCCATGTCGGACTCGTGGATGGCCTGGAAGCCGCGGATCGACGAGCCGTCGAACATCAGGATCTCGGACGGGTCGAAGGTCGCCGCAGGTACGGAGAAGTGCTGCAAGACGCCCGGCAGGTCGCAGAACCGGACGTCGACGAACTTCACGTCGTTGTCCTGGATGTACTGCTTCACTTCGGCGGCGTTGTTGAACATCCATCCTCCTCGGCGTGCGAATTGGGCTCACCATAGGAATGGGTCGTTTCCAGCCGGTGACCCGCTCGTTTCCTAGATGTTAACCACGGTCACCTCGCGGGCGGCAAAGATGTACGGGACGGTACAAATCGCCCCGCCCAGCTGCGCACCCTTCCGCAAGTGGTCTGGACCACTTGGAAGGGCGCCGGGATGACGATTCACCCGGTCGGGGGTGATGCCCCGGCCGGAGGGGAGCCGGTGGCGGTGCGACCCGTCAGCCCGGTTAGTGTGGATTCGTGGACACCAGAGAAGCGTTGGGATCGTGGATCGACGGCCCCCGGGCGGCCGCCGAGAAGATGGGCGCCGACTTCGGCCACCGCGGCGAGCGCCTCGGGCTGCCCAAGGAGGGCCCCGGCTCGATCGCCGGCCCCGGCCGCCGGATCGGCGCGCTGTTCGTGGACGGCTGGCTCGTCGCCCTGATCTCGTACGGGCTGATCGCCCGCGGCGACCAGGCCGAGGCCAACCTGTGGACCAGCCCGCTGTACTTCCTCGTCGCGGCCCTGATGCTGTCCACCACCGGCACGACGGTCGGCAAGCGGCTGTTCGGCCTCCGGGTGGTCCGGCTGGACGGACGCCGCGCGACCATCCCGCAGGTCCTGCTGCGCACCCTGCTGCTCTGCCTGGTGGTGCCGCCGCTGGTCTGGGACCGCGACACCCGCGGCCTGCACGACAAGGCGGTCGGCACCGTCGAGGTCCGGATCTAGCACGGTCTGGACAGGATTAGGCGCCGGACGCCGGACGACGCCGAAACGGCCCCGCTGAGGATTCAGCGGGGCCGTTCTCGTGTCGTGAGGGGCGGGGGAGGGGTCAGCGGGCCTGGCCGCCCTTGGGCATCCGGGCGCCCTTCGGCATCGGACCCTTGGGGATCGGCGCCTTGGAGAGCAGGTCGCCCAGCGCGCGCAGGCGGTCGTTGGTCTCGGTGACCTGGGCGGCGGTGATGGCGCGGGGCAGGCGCATCAGGTGGATCTGGAGCTTCTTCAGCGGGATCTCGCCCTCGCCGTTGCCCACCACGATGTCGTGCACCGGCACGTCGCCGACCACACGGGCCATCTTCTTCTTCTCGGAGGCCAGCAGCTGGCGGACCCGGTTCGGGTTGCCCTCGCCGATCAGCGCGATGCCGGCCCGGCCCACGGCGCGGTAGACCGCGTCCTGGCTACGGGTGACCGCGACCGGGGTGCTGTTGGAGCTCCAGCCGCGCCGGATGTTGTTCAGCACCGCCGCGACGGCGCCCGGCTGCCCCTCCATCTGCCCGAACGCGGCGCGCTCGGCCCGGCGCCCGAAGACGATCGCCATGGCCAGCACGGCCACGATGAAGCCCAGGATGCCCAGGTAGACGGGATGCTCGATCGCGAAGCCGATGGCGAGGAACACGCCGAAGGTCAGCAGGCCGACGCCGGCGATGATCAGGCCGATCTTGGTGTCGACCTTCTTGGTCATGGTGTACGCCAGACGGATCTGCTTCAGCCGTCCGGGGTTCTCGGATGTTTCCCTCGCCATAACGCTCATGGTACGTGGCACGGGTACGGGATATCCAAGCCCGGGTACCCGTTCGCCCCAACCGTGACCCGCGCGCCGGTGCGCCGTCGCGCACAGCGACGCCGGGGGCTCACTTCCGTGGCGTGGAACGGGTCCGTGGCGCGGGACGGACCGGGGGCGTGGAGAGGGGCTGCGGCGTGGTCCGGGCGGCCTCCGCGTCGTCGTGCCGGCGGTCCGCCGCGTACCGGCGGTTCTCGCACACCGCCGCCCACGCGTTGCGGCGCGCGTGCTGCTGGCCGGGGGCCAGCAGGACGCTCTCGGCGTACCGCAGTGCCACTCCGACCGATCGGATCCGCATCCGCATGCCGAACAGCTCCTCTCCGGGCTGATGGGGGTCGAGCCGGCCGAGCCGGGTGAGACGGTCGTGGTGACCGAGACGGCCGTGGTGGCCGTGGTGGCCGAGGTGGCCGAGAAGAATCGAACGCTCACCAGGCGTCCAGCGTCCCCACCCCGTGTTACCAGCCCGTGACCAGGCCGTCAAAGCGTGGTGAAACCGAAAGGGCGGAGCCGAAGCTCCGCCCTTTCCCTGGCTTGAACGGCACGGCCGGACCGAACGGTCCGACCGGCCCGATCGGACCGTACCGGTCAGGAGACCGTCAGACCGCGGCCTGCTCGCGCCGCTCCAGCGCCTGCCGGTACAGCCGGCCGGCCCGGTACGAGGACCGCACCAGCGGGCCCGACATGACGCCCGCGAAGCCCAGCTCCTCGGCCTCCTGCTGGAGCTCGACGAACTCCTGCGGCTTCACCCAGCGCTCCACCGGGTGGTGGCGCAGCGAGGGGCGCAGGTACTGGGTGATGGTGATCAGCTCGCAGCCGGCGCCGACCAGGTCGGCCAGCGCCTGGCTGACCTCCTCGCGGGTCTCGCCCATACCGAGGATCAGGTTGGACTTGGTCACCAGCCCGGCCGCGCGGGCCTGGGTGATGACGTCCAGCGAGCGCTCGTAGCGGAAGGCCGGGCGGATCCGCTTGAAGATCCGCGGCACCGTCTCGACGTTGTGCGCGAGCACCTCGGGGCGGGAGGAGAAGACCTCGGCCAGCTGCTCGGGCACCGCGTTGAAGTCGGGGATGAGCAGCTCGACGCCGGTGCGGCCGGCCGCGCGGTCGGCGGTCATCGCGTGCACCTGGCGCACGGTCTCGGCGTACAGCCAGGCGCCGCCGTCCTCCAGGTCGTCGCGGGCGACGCCGGTGATGGTGGCGTAGTTGAGGTCCATGGTGACGATGGACTCGGCGACCCGGCGCGGCTCGTCGCGGTCGAACTCGGCGGGCTTGCCGGTGTCGATCTGACAGAAGTCGCAGCGGCGGGTGCACTGGTCACCGCCGATGAGGAAGGTCGCCTCGCGGTCCTCCCAGCACTCGAAGATGTTGGGGCAGCCGGCCTCCTGGCAGACCGTGTGCAGCCCCTCCTTCTTCACCAGCGACTGGAGGGCGTTGTACTCCGGGCCCATCTTCGCGCGGGTCTTGATCCACTCGGGCTTCCGCTCGATGGGGGTCTCGCTGTTGCGGACCTCCAGGCGGAGCAGCTTCCTGCCGTCGGGCGCGACAGCGGACACGTGCGACTCCTAGAACTAGACGGGGTACCCCCAGGGTACGCCTGTGGTTGTACGGCCTTCGTCGGGCCTGTTGCCCTGCAATCGCAGGGCAACATGGCTACCGGTCGGTAGATTCCCAGCGGCCGCCGGGATTTCCGACGGCCGTCAGGACATGAGTAGACGGCCATCGGGCCGCCAGGACACATCAGGGCAGGTGCTCGGCGGTGCGCCGGAGCCGGGCGGCGGGGCTCAGCGGCTGAGCGCCGGATCCGGCAGCTCGGCGAGGACGGCCGCCAGGTGCCGCTCGACCACCGGTGCCGCCTCGGCGGCGGACAGCCCGCGCCGCAGCTCGCCGGTGAGCGAGGCGACGCCCGCGTCCCGGATGCCGCACGGCACGATCTTGTCGAACCAGGTCATGTCCGGGTCGCAGTTGAGCGCGAAGCCGTGCATGGTGACCCCGCGGGCGACCCGCACGCCGATCGCGGCGAGCTTGCGGTCGTCCCCGCGCTGGCCGGCGTTGGAGGGGGCGTACTCGGGGCCGGCCAGGCGCGGGTCGATGCCCAGGGGCAGGCCCATCCGCAGGGTCAGCTTGCCGATGTCCACGACCTGCGCCGGGTCCACCACGGCGTCCGGGATGGACTCGCCCAGCACCCAGACCCCGCTGCGGCCCTCGACCCGGGTGGAGTCGATGCCGAACTCGCCGGCGGTGCGGATCAGCGCCTCCTCCAGCCGGCGGACGTAGGCGATGACGTCGATCGGGTCGGGCAGCTTGACGATCGGGTAGCCGACCAGCTGGCCGGGGCCGTGCCAGGTGATCTCCCCGCCGCGGTTGACCTCGACCACCGGGGTGCCGTCCAGCGGCAGGTCGGCGGGGTTGGTGCGCTTGCCCATGGTATACACCGACTGGTGCTCCAGGAGCAGGACGGTGTCGGGGATCTCGTCCGCGACCCGCAGCGCGTGCAGCCGCTGCTGCTCCTCCCAGGCCTCCTGGTAGGGCACGGTCCGCTCACCTATGCCCATGCGAACAAAACGCACGTTCTCGCTCACCGCTGCCGCTCCTTGCCAGGCGTTCGAGACCAACCTCGCCACTGTACGCCCAGCCCGTCCGAACCCCTTCAGCCGCCTGCGGGCAGCGGCCCCGCCCAGCCCGAGCCCTACCCCGCCCCCGCTCAGCCCCCCGCGAGCAGCTGCAGCCGCAGCGCGAGCTGGAGCTCCAGCGACCGCTCCGGCTGGTTCCAGTCCCGCCCGAGCAGCGCCTCGACCCGGTCCAGCCGCTGGACCACGGTGTTCACGTGGACGTGCAGCTCGTCCTTGGCCCTGGTCAGGCTGCCGCCGCAGTCGAAGTAGGCGCGCAGGGTGCGGACCAGCTCGGTGCCGCGCCGGGCGTCGTAGGCCAGCAGCGGGCCGAGCGTCGCGCCGACGAAGCCGTCCACGTCGTGGCCGTCGCCGAGCAGCACGCCGAGGAAGCCGAGCGCCCGGGCGGAGGCGCCCTCCCCGGCCCGGCCGAGCACCCGCAGGGCCCGGAGGCAGCGCAGGCCCTCGCCGTAGGAGGCGGCCAGCGCGGACGGCCCGGCGGCCGGGCGGCCCGCGCCGACGGTGACCGGGAACCCGGCCAGCCGGGCCAGCCGTTCGGCGGCCTGTCGGGCGGTCTCCTCGGGATCGCCGGCGCCGACCGCGCCGCCGCTGCCACTGCCGCCGCTGCCGCTCTCGACGGGCGTCAGCAGCACCACCGTCTCGGCGTGCTCGGCGCTGACGCCCCGGGAGCCGAACAGGTAGCGCCGGGCCGCCCCGGCCAGCCGTCCGCGCTCGTCGGTCTTCCCGTCGGCCGGCTCCGCGACCAGCACCAGGTGCGGCCGGGCGAGGTCGACGCCGAGCCGGCGGCCGCGGGCGGTGAGCCCGGCCGGGTCGCGCTCGGGGGCGGTCAGCAGGTCGGTGAGCAGGTCGCCGCGGATCCGGTTCTCGGTCTCGGCGACGGAGCGGCGCAGCAGCAGGAGCAGGGCGGTGACCACGCTGGCCCGCTCGAACAGCCGCCGATCGGCGTCGTCGAGGTCGGGGCGGCCGCGCAGCACCATGGTGCCGAGCGCGTCGTGCCCGGCCAGCACCGCGCAGACCCACTGCTCGCGGTGGCGTACGGACCGGCCCTCGGCGCGGGAGGCGGCGACCGCCTCGGCCAGTTCGGCGGCGGGGGCGGAGCGTCCGGCCAGCGGCTCGCCCTCGGCGTCCAGGACCGCTATCTCCCCGCCCAGCAGGGCGGCGACGGCGGCGGCGACGTCCGGCACCTCGGCGCCGCGCAGCACCAGGTCGGTGAGCCGGTCGTGGGCCTGCTCGGCGCGCTGGACGGCGGCGGAGTGGGCCCGGACCAGCTCGTTGGCGGCGTTCAGCTCGGCGAGCGCGGCCCGGGTGTCGGCCAGCGACTTGGCGGTGTCCAGGGCGATCGCGGCGTGCGCGGCCAGCGAGCAGAGCAGCGCGACCTCGTCGGGGGAGAAGGCGCGCGGCGAGCGGTCGGCGGCGAACAGGACGCCGATGACCTGCCCGCCGAGCAGCAGCGGCACCCCGATGATCGCCACCAGGCCCTCGTCCAGCACGCCCGCGTCGATCGTGCCGGTGTGGTGGAAGCGCTCGTCGGTGCGGTAGTCGGGGGTGGCGTACGGGCGGGCGGTCTGGGCGACCAGCCCGCCCAGGCCGTGGCCGAGGCTGAGCCGCAGGGTCTGGAACAGGACGGAGACCGAGCCGTCGGTGACCCGCATGTAGGTGTCCCCGGCGGCCTCGTCCGGCAGGGTCAGGTAGGCGGTGTCGGTGCCGAGCAGCATCCGGGCCCGGCGGACGATCGCCTGGAGCACGGTGTCCAGGTCCCGGGAGGCGGCGAGGTCCCCGGCGGTGTCGAACAGGGCGGTCAACTCGGCTTCGCGGCGCCGGTGTTGACGCAGGGTGCGGTGGACCCGCAGGGCCTGCCAGGTGGCGTCGTCGATCTCGGCGAGGACGGCGGCCGGCGCCCCGCGGCGGCGGGCGTCGGCCAGCACGTCGGCGAAGTCCTCGGTGGCGGCGCCGGAGGCGAGCAGGTCGAGCAGTCGCCGCAGCGCGGGCGCGGCGCTTTCCTGAGGGTGGTTCATGGTGCGTGCTGCCAATCGGCGTCGGTTCCGTCGGTTCCGAGAAAGCGAGATCGTACCGGCTCGGCCCTCAGACGACGGCGGGCCTTCCGGCCGCGGCGGCGTCCGGCTCCGGGCCGTCCTGGCCGGCCTGCCCCTCGACCTCCGCGAGGTCCAGGCCCCTGGTCTCCCGGCCGCAGAGCACCGCCAGGACGGTGACCGCCGCCGCGATGGCGACGTACACCGCGATGGGGGTGGCGCTGCCGTAGTCCTTGAGCAGCGCGGTGGCGATCAGCGGCGCCGGGGCGCCGGCCGCCACGGAGGAGAACTGGGCCCCGATCGAGGCGCCCGAGTACCGCATCCGGGTCGCGAACAGCTCGGAGAAGAAGGCGGCCTGGGGCGCGTACATGGCGCTGTGGAAGACCAGTCCGACGGTCACGGCGGCGAGCAGTGAGCCGAAGGACCTCGTGTCGACCAGGCCGAAGAAGACGAAGGCCCAGGCGCCCACCCCGACCGCGCCCACCAGGTAGACCGGCCTGCGCCCGACCCGGTCGGACAGCGCGCCGAACAGCGGGATCAGCGCGAACTGGATCGCGGAGGCGATCAGCACGGCGTTCAGCGCGGTCTGCTTGGAGAAGTGGGCGTGGTTGACGGCGTACACGAGCACGAACGTCGTCATCACGTAATAGGAGATGTTCTCCGCCATCCGCGCGCCCATGGCCACCAGCACCTCCCGCCAGTGGTTCCGCAACACCTCGACCAGCGGCGGCCGTTCGGGAGCCTTCCGGGACTGCTGCGCCGCCAGCGCCTGCTTGAACAGCGGCGACTCGTCCACCGCGAGCCGGATCCACATCCCGACCGCGACCAGCACCGCCGACAGCAGGAACGGCACCCGCCAGCCCCAGGCCAGGAACGCCGCGTCCGACTGCACCGCCGTCATCAGCGACAGCACCCCGGCCGCCAGCAGGTTCCCGGCCGGCGCCCCGCCCTGCGGCCAGGACGCCCAGAAGCCCCGTCGCCGCTGGTCCCCGTGCTCCGACACCAGCAGCACCGCGCCGCCCCACTCGCCGCCGAGCGCGAAGCCCTGCACCAGCCGCAGCACCGTCAGCAGCACCGGCGCCGCGACCCCGATCGAGTCGTAGGTCGGCAGCAGTCCGATCGCCGTGGTCGACCCGCCCATCAGCAGCAGGCTCACCACCAGCAGTTTCTTCCGCCCCACCCGGTCCCCGAAGTGCCCGAACACCAGCGCCCCGAGCGGCCGCGCCGCGAAGCCGATCGCGTAGGTCAGGAAGGACAGCAGCGTCCCGGTCAGCGGATCGCTGTGCGGGAAGAACAGCTTCCCGAACACCAGGGCCGCCGCCGTTCCGTACAGGAAGTAGTCGTACCACTCGATCGTCGTGCCGATCAGGCTCGCAGCGACCACTCTCGGGAGTGAACTGCTCGCCGCCGTACCTCGTGCGGAGGTGCTCATGGCCACCACTTCCAGAACCAGGGGGGAGACGATGTCGCCACAAGGTAGGAAGCGGTCGACCCCGGGACTATGTGGGCGGCCCACACAGTCCCGGGGTCGAATGTGCCCGCTCTCCCTATGAGAGGGGAAGCCGGACCGCGGAGCGCCCGCCGCTCAGTGCGCCGTCCAGCCGCCGTCGACGGGGAGGCTGGCGCCGGTGATGTAGGAGGAGGCGGGGGAGCAGAGCCAGAGGGCGAGCTGGGCGACCTCGTCGGGTTCGATGAGGCGCTTCACGGCGGTGCGGTCGAGCATGATCCGCTCGACCACCTCGTCCTCGGGGATGCCGTGGGCGAGGGCCTGGGCGGCGATCTGCTTCTCCACCAGGGGGGTCCGGACGTAGCCCGGGTTGACGCAGTTGCTGGTGACGCCGTACGGCGCGCCCTCCAGGGCGACGGTCTTGCTCAGGCCCTCCAGCGCGTGCTTCGCGGTGACGTACGCGGACTTGAACGCGCTGGCGCGCAGGCCGTGGACGGAGGAGACGTTGACGACCCGGCCCCACCCCTGCTCGTACATGTGCGGCAGGGTGCGGCGCAGGATGCGGAAGGGGGCCTCGACCATGACGCGCTGGATGAGGGTGAAGCGGTCGGGCGGGAACTCGTGCACGGGGGCGACGTGCTGGAGGCCCGCGTTGTTGACGACGATGTCGGCGTCGTCCGGGAGGGCGTCCACGGCCCCGGGGTCGGCGAGGTCGGTGACGATCGCGCGGCCGCCGATCCGCTCGGCGAGCTCCTCGGCCGGGCCGGCCGCGAGGTCGACGACGTAGACCCGGGCGCCGGCCCCGGCGAAGGCCTCGGCGCAGGCCCGGCCGATGCCCGAGGCGGCCCCGGTGACCATGGCCGTGCGCCCGGCGAGAGGGCGGGCAGTAGAGGTGTCCATGGCCCAGAACGGTAGGAATCCGGCGGCCCCGCTCCCATGTGGCGGACCGCCACAGCATCCCGCCAGGTTGTGGCGTCGTCCGCCATGACGGCGACCCGCGGCCCGAACGGCGGATCGACCCTCGGAGAGGCCCTCGGAGAGGCCCCCGGAACCACCGACGGTTCGGCTACGGAAGACCAAACCCCTCCCGGCTCCGCTTCCCCACAATGGGCGCGGTTGCTTCACCCGTTCGGTGGATTGCTCGGTCAGATCCACCCATAGCGCCCGAATGCTCGCTACATTCACGCCGATTCCCGACAGGGGGCGCCGCCCCAGGCCGCCGAAGTGCTGGTGAGGCCCGGTGCGACGTCCGAGAGGTGTTGACAGACATGCCCCAACGGCCTGCAACCGACAGCCCGGCGTACGGACCGCTCGACCCGCTCGGCCAGCACCGAGGTCCGGTCGGCCGGACCCTTCCGGACGCCCCCGACGCCCTGACCGCCGACGCCATGACCGCCGACACGCTGACGGCCGACGCCATGACCGCCGACGCGTCGACCACCGACACGTTGACCGCCGACGCCCCGGACGCCGACGACCTGCGGCTGCCGGTGCAGGCCACACCCGACCGGCACGAGAACCCCGTCGCGCCCGCCCCGGCCCGCGGCGCCGGCCACTCCGGCCCGGCCCCGCAGAACGGCCAGCTCGCGGCGCTGATCGAGGAGGCCGGCTTCTCGCACGCGGGCCTGGCCCGCCGGGTCGACCAGCTCGGCCTGGAGCACGGCCTCGACCTGCGCTACGACAAGACCTCGGTCACCCGCTGGCTGCGCGGCCAGCAGCCGCGCGGGGCCACCCCGGCGCTGATCGCCGAGGTCTTCACCCGCCGGCTCGGCCGCCGCCTCACCGCCCAGGACCTCGGCCTGGACGCCTGCGCCCCGGTCTACGCGGGCCTGGAGTTCGCCGAGACGCCGCAGGAGGCGGTGGACATCGTGGCGAGCATGTGGCGCAAGGACAACGGCCCGCAGTCCGAGCTGCGCCGGATCGCCTTCACCCCGGCCGGCCTGGTCGTCCCCAGCCGGGACTGGCTGATCGGCCGCACCGACGAGCGGGTCGCCCGGGACGGCTCCACCCTGGCCCGGCCGGACACCGCCACCGGCCCACCCTCCGGCAGCGCCACCTCCGCGGCCATCACCGGCGCCCCGTTGCCGGGTGCGCCCGGCGCGTCCCCCGGGAGCCCGTTGCGCGGCCCGGCCCCCGGCGTCCCCGGGGCCCCCACCGCGCGCAGCACCGCCGGGACGACCGGCACCGCCCCCACCATCGGCCGGGTGCCGATCCAGAGCCGGCGGCCGCCGGTCGCCGTCGAGCCGCCGTACACCGACCCGGCCCGCGAGTCCCGCCCCACCCTGCGGGTCGGCCGCGGCGACATCGCCGCCATCCGCGCCGTCGGCGACCTCTTCCGCGCGCTCGACCACGCCTACGGCGGCGGCCACGCCCGCCAGGCGCTGGTCCGCTACCTGGAGAGCGAGGCCGAGCCGATGCTGCGCGGCCGCTACGGCGAGCAGATCGGCCGGGCCCTGTTCGGCGCCGTCGCCGACCTCACCAGGCTGGCCGGCTGGACGTCCTTCGACATCGCCGCGCACGGCCTCGCCCAGCGCTACTTCGTCCAGGCGCTGCGCCTCTCCCAGGCCGCCGGGGACCGCGCGCTCGGCGGCTACGTGCTGGTGACGATGAGCCAGCAGGCCGTCCACCTCGGCCACGGCCGGGAGGCGGTCCAGCTCGCCAGGGTCGCCCAGCAGGGCGTGGGCACCGCCGTGCCGCCGGTCGTCCAGTCGCTGATGCACGCCGCCGAGGCGCGCGGGCACGGCCTGCTGGGCGACGTCCGGTCCTGCACCACCGCCCTGGTGCGCGCCGAGCGCGCCCTGGCGGCGGCCCGGACGGGCGACGAACTGCCCTCCTGGGCGCGGTACTTCGACGAGGCCCAGCTCTCCGACGAGTTCGCCCACTGCTACCGCGACCTCCAGCAGTGGCGGACGGCCGCGCAGCACGCCGAGAAGTCGCTGCGGCTGCGCTCGCCCGCCTACGCCCGCAGCCGGATCTTCTGCCGCCTGGTGCTGGCCACCGCCCGGCTCGGCATGGGGGACCTCGACGAGGCGTGCACCATGGCCACCGACGCGCTGCGGGCGGCGGGGGAGATGCGCTCGGCCCGCTCGCTGGAGTACGTCCGGGACTTCCACCGCCGCCTCACCCCCTACCGCGGCAGCCCGGTGGCCCGCGCCTTCGAGGAGACGGCCCGGCAGGCGGGAGTGATCTGAGCGCGGAGGTGAACTGACCGGCGGAGTGCGTGGGGACGGGCCTCACGCACCCGGCGTACGGAGGCCCGGGCCTACCAGCTCTCGGCCCGGACCCTCGGCTGGTCCGCGTCGGCCGCCACCGGCGGCCGCGCGCCGCCGCGCACCCGCTGCGCCGCCAGCGGGAACACCAGCACCGACAGCATCCCGGCGCCGACCAGCGCCGCCGCGGTGGAGGACGGCAGGTGTCCGGCGTCCACCTCGATGGTGGTGATCACCACGACCAGCGGCAGCGCCGTCGCCCCGTACAGCGCGAGCGCCGCGCGGTCGCGCAGGCCGAGCCCGGCCGGGGCGAGCAGTGCGGCGGGCAGCCCCCGCACGGCCAGGAAGAGCAACAGGAACACCGGGACCAGCAGCAGCGTGCCCGGGTCGTCCAGCAGGGCGTCCAGGTCGAAGTTCATCCCGCTGACCACGAAGAACACCGGCACCAGGAAGCCGAAGCCGATGCCCTCCAGCTTGGCCTCGATCACCTCCTCCTCGGCCTGCCGGACGCCGGCCAGCAGCAGCCGGGAGACGATCCCGGCGACGAAGGCCCCGAGCAGCATGTCGAGGTCCAGCCAGAGCGCGGCGGCGACCATGGCGGCCAGCACCAGGATCACCGCGCGGATCGCGAACTGCCCGGAGGTGCGCAGGGTCCGTTCGATCAGCCGGGTGGTCCAGGCCGGGCGGGGCCGGCGCGCGCCGAACACGGCGAGCGCGGTGATCACCGCGAAGGCCCCGAGGATGACCGCCGTGCGGGCCGGGGAGTTGCCGCTGAGCAGGGCGGCGATCGCGATGATCGGCCCGAACTCGCCGACCGCCCCGGTGGCCATCACCAGGGAGCCGAAGGGCGTGGGCAGTTCACCGGAGTCGCGGAGGATCGGCAGGATGGTGCCGAGCGCCGTGGTGGTGAGCACCAGCCCGGCGAAGGCGCCGTCCAGCGGGTCCCGGTTGACCAGCGCGCCCACGCCGAGCCCGACGGCCACCGAGACCAGCCACGCGGTGCCCGCCCGTTTCAGCGGGCCGCCGCGCAGCTTGGCGAAGTCGATCTCGTAGCCGGCCAGGAACATCAGCATGGCCAGGCCGAACTGGGAGAGCGCGTCGACCAGGCCGTCGACGTGCGCCCAGCCCAGGACGTCCGGGCCGATCAGGACGCCGAGCACGATCTCGAACACGACGGTCGGGACGGCGATCCACCGCAGCAGCCGGTCGGCGAGCAGCGGGGCGGCCACGGCTGCGGCGGGGATCAGGATCAGGGTCAGCGGCTGGGCGGCGGCGCTCACCGCGCAACCGGCCGAACGGTCGAAACCATCCGATGAACGGTCAGAGCAGGCACCCCGGCATCCTGGCACGCCGTCGGTCTGTCACCCCGGCAGACCGCTGGTGTGTCCCGGTGCCCCGATGCGCTCCGGCGGTGGCAACGGCCGCCCCTGCCGCCCCGCCGCTCGGACCGCCCCGACGGCCACCCGTTCCGCCGTCAGGCCGCCGCCTCCGCCTCCCGGGCGTCCGCCGGGACGCCGAGGTCGCCCAGGACCGCCTGCGCCGCCCGCCGCCCGGAGACCAGCGCGCCCTGCACGGTGCTGGTGTCCCGGTGGTCCCCGGCGACGTACAGCCCGGCCAGCAGCCGCACCGGCCGGCGGGGGTTGTGCGGCGGCGGCATCGCGGGCAGCGCGTCCGGGACGTGCCGTACGCCGAGGAACTGCCAGCCCGAGGTCGGGACGTCGTACAGCTCGGTCAGCCGGGCCCGGACGGCCGGCTCCAGCCCGGCCGGGCCGCCCACGTCGAAGGCGCGCCGCCCGAGCACGGTGGTGGTGATCAGCGCCTGGCCGGCCGGGGCGTAGGACGGGTGCAGCTCGCTGAGCACCAGCGAGTGCGAGACCAGTGGCGGGTGCCCGTTCGGCCGGTCGCCGTCGAGCAGCAGGACGGCCTCGCCCAGCGGGGCGGTGTCGGCCGCGTGGTAGAAGGTCGTGACGGGGTGGAAGTCCGGCAGCCGCAGCCCGGGCAGCAGTCCGGTGGCGGAGCGGGCGTCGGTGGCGACGATGACGGCCTGGGCGCCGATCCGCCCGTGCTCGAGGGTCTCGACGCCGTCCGCGGCGATCGAGGTGACCTGCACCCGGGTGCGGACGGTTCCGGCGGGCAGGGCGGCGGCCAGCTGGGCCGGTACCGCCGCGATCCCGCCGGCGGGCAGACAGAGCCGCCCGCGCGCGTACGAGCGCAGCACCAGGTCGGCGATCCGGCTGCTGGTGCCGAGGGCCGGATCGGAGAGCAGCGCGCTGAGCAGCGGGCGCAGGAAGCCGTCCACGGTGCGCTGGGCGAGGCCGTGGCCGGCCAGTGCGCGGGCGGCGGTGGTCTCCGGGCGGGCCTGGAGCCGGCCGACCGGGGTGGTGGCGAGCCGGCCGAGCCGGCCGGCCAGCCGGGCCTTGTCCAGCGGGCTGCCGAGCGGGGCCCGGGCGGCGGCCTGCCGGGCGACGGCGAGCTGGGGGTCCCCGGCGCGGTACCGGCGGCCGGCGCTGTGCACCAGCACGCCGGGCGCGAGCGGGCGCAGGTCGAGGCGGTCGAGGTCGAGCGTGCGGCGCAGCTCGGGGAAGGCGGTGTTCAGCAGGTGACTGCCGTCGTCGAGCCGGAATCCGTCCTGTTCGCGGGTGGCCATCCGGCCGCCGATCCGGTCGGTGGTCTCCAGGACCTGGACGTCGAGGCCGTGGCCGGTGAGCGCGCGGGCGGCGGCCAGGCCCGCGAGTCCGGCGCCGACCACGACGACGTCCGGGTCGGACGGCCGGCGGGCGCGGCGGGTGAAGTCGTACGTGGGCACTGGGGTGCTCCCTCCCTGGTCCCGGGGCTCCGGCCGACGCAGGCAGCGGGGTGCCGGGACACGGTCCGTGGAGGGTGATGCCCAGTCAGTACGAGCATCAGACAAGCGCATTGGGCCGGATCCGAGGGCCGGGGAGGGTTGTGCGGCACCGGGCAGGGGCGCGGTCACGGACAGTGCGCCGTGGTGGCCGGGTTCGGGGGTCGGCGGGCGCGTACGGTCACCGGGGGCGTGCGACGCGCCCACCATGTGCTCCCGTGCGCCCCCTCCTCGGGCCCCCTCGGGCCGGGCCCGGCATATGCCGCTGGCCAGGGTGGATGCCGCGGTCGGAGTACGCACGGCTCCGGACGCCCCGCGCGCACGCCCAGGCGTCGCGCCCCCGCGCGCACGCCCACCGATCACATCGCCGCGAGCACCGCCGCACGCACGCCCACCCGTCACATCGCTGCGAGCACCGCCGAGTACACGTCCGGGTGGGTGAAGCGGAAGCCCGCGTCCAGCAGCCGCCGCGGCACCACCCGGTGGCTGCCGACCACCTCGATCGCCAGCTCGCCCAGCACCGCCTTGAGCACCGCCTCCGGCACCGGGAACGGCGTCGGCCGCCGCAGCGCCCGCCCGAGCGCGGTGGTCAGCTCGGCGTTGGTCGCCGGGTTCGGCGCGGTGAGGTTGAAGGCGCCGGAGAGGCCGTCGTGGTCGATCAGGAACCGCAGCGCGGCCACCTCGTCGTGCAGCGAGATGAAGCTCCAGTACTGCCGCCCGTTGCCGAGCCGCCCGCCGAGGCCCAGCTTGAAGAGCGGGAAGAGCCGTCCGCCCGCCCCGCCGGCCGCGGACAGCACCATCCCGGTGCGGGGGTGGACGACCCGGATCCCGGCCCGTTCGGCCGGCCTGGCGGCGTCCTCCCACTCCCGGCAGACCTCGGCCAGGAAGTCGTCCCCGGCGGGGGAGTCCTCGTCGATCACCCGGTCGCCGGTCTGTCCGTACCAGCCGACCGCGGAGGCGCTCACCAGGACCTGCGGCGGCTCCTTGAGCGCGGCCAGGGCGACGGCCAGCGTCTCGGTGCCGTACGCCCGGCTCTCCCGGATCTCCCGCTTGTAGGAGTCCGTCCAGCGGCGGTCGCCGACCCCGGCGCCGGCCAGGTGCACCACGGCCTGGACCCCGGTCAGCCCGTCCCGCTCGACCTCGCCGAGCAGCGGGTTCCAGCCGATCGCCGTGCTGCCGTCCGGCCGGGGGCCGGTCTTGGAGCGGTGCCGGACCAGCCGGACCACCTCGTGGCCGTCCGCCAGCAGGGAGCGGACGAGCGCCGAACCGATCAAACCCGTGGAACCCGTGACAGCGATGCGCATGCGCCCATCCTCGCAGCTCCCGCCCGCTCCTGCGGTGTTCCCGACCGCCCGTCACCTTCGCATGCGTCCCGTTAGCATGACGCGCATGCCTGACGACGATCTGATCATCCGTACGGCGCGGAGCGAGGACGAGCGCGAACTCGCCGTCCTCAACCACGCCGCCTGGTCCGTCCTGTCCGACGTCTCCCCGCGACCGCCCGTCGAGGACCCGGTCTTCGACGAGCGGCACCCGGCCGAGCAGTACCTGCTGGCCGTGCTGGACGGCCGGATCGTCGGCTACGTCCGTCAGGTCCCGGCCACCCCGCTGGCGAGCAACCGGCACGTCCGGCAGATCCAGGGCCTGGCCGTCGACGGCACCGTGCGCGGCCGGGGCATCGGCCGCCGGCTGGTCGAGGCGGCCTGCGCGGCGGCCCGGGCCGAAGGCGCCCGCAAGCTGACCCTGCGGGTGCTCGGCTGGAACGCCCCGGCCCGTCGGCTCTACGAGAGCTGTGGCTTCGTCGTCGAGGGCTCGCTGGCCGAGGAGTTCCTCATCGACGGCCGGTACGTGGACGACGTCTGGATGGCCCGCCGCCTGGCCGACTGAGCCCCGGACGGCACCCCGCCGAGCCCGCCCGGGCCCGCGCCGAAGATCCGAACAGGCTTGCCGCGAGCGGATGTTCGGCGTTCCGGGCCGGTGCCGAGTCGTGACGGTTCCGCGCTGTCTGGACCGCCGCCGCGCCGGGTACCGTACGCCCGTGAGCAACTCGACGCCTCCCGGGTGGTACCCGGTCCCGGGTGCGGACGGCACCCCCGGTCACGAGCGCTGGTGGGACGGCAACGCCTGGAGCAGCGAGGTCCGACCGCTCCAGGACGGCGTCGCGGGCGGGCTCGCCGACGCCCCCACCCAGACCCGGCCGCCGTCCGACCAGCGGCCCGGCTACGGCTACCCCGGCGGCCCGGCGGCGCCCTACGGCCACCCGGGCCAGGACGCCCACCAGGCCCCGGCCTACGGCTACCCGGGCCAGGACGCCTACCAGGCCCAGGGCCAGGCGCAGGGCGGCTACCCGGCCCAGGGCGCCTACCCCGGCCAGGGCCCCGGCTACGGCTACCCGGGCCCGGGCTACCCGCCGCCCCCGGCGGCCAAGGCCAGGCCGCAGACCGGCCTGGTCATCGGCATCGCGGTCGCCGTGCTGGCCGTGGGCGGGATCGTCGCCGGCATCGCGTTCAGCGGCGGCGGCGACCGAAGGGCGGACCCGACCCCGGACCCCACGGTCACCGTGACCCAGAGCGGCAGCCCCACGTCGAGCCCCAGCCCCACCGTGCCCACGCCCACCCCCAAGCCCAAGCCCCTGCCGGTGGTCAAGAGCACCGTCCCCGACCCGCAGCACGCGATCACCGTGCCGGTCTTCGACGGCTGGGACGTGTCCACCAACCCGCCGCACTCGACGGTCTACCTCGGCACCGGCCGCTACAGCTGCCCGGACGGCAGCTCCTGCATCCGCGGCCAGTTCTCGGTCGAGAAGGACACCGTCCAGGGCACCACCCCCAAGGCGGCCGCCGACGCCCAGATCCCCGTCTACGCCGGGCAGATCTTCTCCGGGGTCAGCTCGCACACCGACGCGGGATCCGGGTACGTCAGGGTGGCCGGGGTGCTCGGCTACGCCACCCGCTGGCACATCCGCACCACGGACGGCACCCAGGGCTACGTCCTGTTGGCCGCCCTCCCGGCCAAGGGCGGCGGCTACGTGGTCATGGAGGGCGGCGTGGACGACAGCCCGGCCGCGCCGGACTTCTCGGCGCTGGACCAGATCCTCAACGGCATCCAGCAGGACAGCTCCTCCGGCAGCAGCACCTGACGAAACCGCGAGGGCCGGTCCGCCGGCCCGGCCGGTACGCCCTAATCCCCGTACCGCTCCCAGAGTTTGGGGTAGCGCTTGGCCATCACGTCCGGGTCGTCGAAGTCCAGCGCCGGCCCGGACGGCTGCTCGGCCTGCCGCCCGCCCACCTCGGGCAGCGGCAGCCCGGTCAGCCGCTCGTACGCCTCGTCGGCGGCGTAGCCGAGGTCCTCGGCGTCGCCGTCCTCCTCCTCGTCGAACTCCGGCAACAGGTCCGCCAGGTCGTCCGGTTCGGCCAGTCCGCCCTCGAAGACCTCGCGGCCCTGGCCGATCAGCCAGAAGCGGAAGTAGTCGAAGGAGTCGTCCGAGGCGCCGTCGAGCAGCAGGTAGGCCGCGCCCCACAGGTCGTTGCGGTAGGCGCGCCGGAACCGCGCCTGGAACAGCCGGGCGAAGTCGATCACGTCGTCCGGGGTCAGCTGGAGGAGCCGTTCCACCAGGAGGTCGGCCTGTTCGTCGGGGTCGCCGTCGGCGGCGTCCCGGGTGTCGTCGATGATCTGCCAGAAGTCCGTCTCGTCCATCACCGCTCAAGCATCCCCGTTCGGCCGCCTCCGCGCATGCCACGACTCGACACGGGCCCGTGCCCGGTGTGCCCGGGGTCCCGGAACCCGGTGCGCCCGGGGGCCGGGAACGGCGGAACCCCGCGCCGTCCGGGGACGACGCGGGGTTCCGTACGCGGGGTGCCGCGGGGACCCGGTGGGGTCAGAGGCCGAGCTCGACCTCGAACTCGCCGGCCTCGAGGATCTCCTTGACCGCGACCAGGTAGCGGGCGGCGTCGGCGCCGTCCACCAGGCGGTGGTCGTAGGAGAGCGACAGGTAGGTCATGTCGCGGATGCCGATGGCGGTGCCGCCGTCGGCCTCGATGACGACCGGGCGCTTGACGGTGGCGCCGATGCCCAGGATGGCGACCTGGTTCGGCGGCACGATCACGGTGTCGAACAGCGCACCGCGCGAGCCGGTGTTGCTGATGGTGAAGGTGGCGCCGGACAGCTCGTCCGGGGTGATCTTGCTGTCGCGGACCTTGCTGGCCAGCTCGGCGGTCTTCTTCGAGATGCCGGCGATGTTGAGGTCGCCCGCGCCCTTGATGACCGGGGTCATCAGGCCCTTCTCGGAGTCCACCGCGATACCGATGTTCTCGGTGTCGAAGTAGGTGACCGTGCCCTCGGCGTCGTTGATCCGGGCGTTGACGACCGCGTGGACCTTCAGCGCCTGGGCGGCGGCCTTGACGAAGAACGGCATCGGGGAGAGCTTGACGCCCTCGCGGGCCAGGAAGCCCTCCTTCGCCTTGGCGCGCAGCGACATGATCTTGGTGACGTCCACCTCGACCACGCTGGTCAGCTGGGCCTGCTCGTGCAGCGCCTTCAGCATGTTGTCGCCGATGACCTTGCGCATGCGGGTCATCTTGACGGTCTGACCGCGCAGGGCGGACGGCGCGGCGGCGGCCTTCGGCGCGGCGGCCGGGGTGGCAGCGGCGACCGGGGCCGGAGCGGCCTTGGCGGCCTCCGCGGCGGCGATGACGTCCTGCTTGCGGATGCGGCCGCCGACGCCGGTGCCGGCGACGGAGGACAGCGCGACGCCGTGCTCGGCGGCGAGCTTGCGCACCAGCGGGGTGACGTAGGCGTCACCGCTGTCGGCCACCGGAGCGGCCGGGGCGACCGGAGCCGGGGCGGCGACGGGGGCCGGGGCGGCGACGGGGGCCGGGGCGGCGACCGGGGTGGGAGCGGCAACCGGAGCCGGGGCGGCGACCGGAGCGGCCGGAGCGACGGGGGCCGGGGCAGCGACCGGAGCCGGGGCGGCAACGGGAGCCGGAGCGGCAACCGGAGCCGGGGCCGGAGCGGCAACCGGGGCCGGGGCAGCGACCGGAGCCGGGGCGGCGGCGACGGCACCGGCGGCACCGATCAGCGCGAGCTGGGCGCCGACCTCGGCGGTCTCGTCCTCGGCGACCAGGATCTTCACCACGGTGCCGGCGACCGGCGACGGGATCTCGGTGTCGACCTTGTCGGTCGACACCTCCAGCAGCGGCTCGTCGACCTCGACGGTGTCGCCCTCGGCCTTCAGCCAGCGGGTGACGGTGCCCTCGGTGACCGACTCGCCCAGCGCGGGCAGCAGCACCGGGGTGGCGTCGGCGGCCGGAGCGGCGGCCGGGGCCGGGGCGGCAACGGGGGCCGGAGCGGCGACCGGAGCCGGGGCGGCGACCGGAGCGGGGGCGGCGACCGGGGCCGGCGCGGCCTCGACGGCCGGGGCCGCGGCGGCGACCGGGGCGCCCGAGCCGTCGTCGATGATCGCCAGCTCGGCGCCCACCTCGACGGTCTCGTCCTCGGCGACCTTGATCGAGGCCAGGATGCCGGAGGCCGGGGCCGGGATCTCGGTGTCGACCTTGTCGGTCGACACCTCCAGCAGCGGCTCGTCGACCTCGACACGCTCACCCTCGGCCTTCAGCCAGCGGGTGACGGTGCCCTCGGAAACGCTCTCGCCCAGCGCGGGCAGTGTTACTGAGACCGCCATGGTTTCAGCGACTCCTATCAAGTCTTGCGTACGGGAAGTACTTGCGTACGGGAAGTACCGGGAAAGGGGGTGGGGCGTGATCAGTCGTGCGCGTGCAGCGGCTTGCCGGCCAGCGCCAGGTGCGCCTCGCCCAGGGCCTCGGACTGGGTCGGGTGCGCGTGGATGAGCTGCGCGACCTCGGCCGGGAGCGCCTCCCAGTTGTAGATCAGCTGGGCTTCACCGACCTGCTCGCCCATGCGGGCGCCGACCATGTGGACGCCGACCACGGCGCCGTCCTTGACCTGGACGAGCTTGATCTCGCCGGCGGTCTTCAGGATCTTGCTCTTGCCGTTGCCGGCCAGGTTGTACTTCAGGGTGACGACCTTGTCCTTGCCGTACAGCTCGACGGCCTTGGCCTCGGAGATGCCGACGGAGGCCACCTCGGGGTTGGAGTAGGTCACCCGCGGAACGCCGTCGTAGTCGATCGGCACCGGCTTGAGGCCGGCCAGGCGCTCGGCGACCAGGATGCCCTCGGCGAAGCCGACGTGGGCCAGCTGGAGGGTCGGGGCGAGGTCGCCGACGGCGGAGATGGTGGGCACGTTGGTGCGCATGTACTCGTCGACGAGGACGTAGCCGCGGTCCATCGCGACGCCGTTCTCCTCGTAGCCGAGGCCGGCCGAGACGGGGCCGCGGCCGATGGCGACGAGCAGCAGGTCGGCGTCGATCTGCTTGCCGTTCTCGGTGGAGACGCGGACACCGGTCTCGGTGTACTCCACGCCCGAGAAGCGGGCCTTCAGCTCGAACTTGATGCCGCGCTTGCGGAACGCGCGCTCCAGCAGCTTGGAGGAGTTCTCGTCCTCCAGCGGGACGAGGTGCGGCAGCGCCTCGACGATGGTGACCTCGACGCCGAAGGACTTCCAGACCGAGGCGAACTCGACGCCGATCACGCCGCCGCCGAGGATGACGACCGACTTCGGGATGCGGTCGAGCTTGAGGGCGTGGTCCGAGGAGATCACGCGGTTGCCGTCGATCTCCAGGCCCGGGATCGAGCGCGGCACGGAGCCGGTGGCCAGGACGATGTGGCGGCCTTCGATGCGCTGGCCGTTGACGTCCACCGAGGTCTGCGAGGAGAGCTTGCCCTCGCCCTGGATGAAGGTGACCTTGCGGGAGGCCACCAGGCCCTGGAGGCCCTTGTACAGGCCGGCGATCACGTCGTCCTTGTACTTGTGGACGCCGTTGATGTCGATGCCCTGGAAGGTGGCCAGGACGCCGAACTCGGCGGCCTCCTTCGTCTCGTCCGCGATCTCCGCGGCGTGCAGCAGCGCCTTGGTCGGGATGCAGCCGCGGTGCAGGCAGGTGCCGCCCAGCTCACCCTTCTCGACCAGGGCAACACTCAGGCCCAGCTGAGCGGCGCGGAGCGCCGCGGCGTAACCGCCGCTTCCGCCTCCGAGAATGACTACGTCGAAAACGGTGCTGGCGTCGTTCGCCACGTCACGTCCTCCATGCATGGGGTGGGTCGCCGGGCCGGTCGCGGTCCGGTGGGTCGGAAGCCTTTGTGGGGCGCCCAGTCGTGCCGGAAATACATCTTCGCACTTGTTCACGGTGGCTGATGTCCGGGTCCGCCCCAGGGGTGTCCCGCGGAGTGGTCACCGGGGCGGGAACGCCCCCGACGGAAGGGCATCATCGCAGCTCAGAGCGGTGTTGACAGCCGCCGGACGGGCGTCTTCCGCGCCATCCGCCACGGCTTCTTCCGCACTGTGGAACAAAGTTTCGCCCGCAGCGAACAGGCGTGCGTCGCGGCGCTCCGGCCTACTCGCGGGTAACCGGGCCGGAACGCCGACGGGGCCCGGCGC
>NZ_JBHVEU010000040.1:0-31524 GCF_042802075.1 Kitasatospora sp. NPDC057518 | reverse complement strand
CGGCCGGGCGGGGACGCGTTCGTCGTGTGGTCGGTCGGCAGCTAACCGAACGGCAACGTCGCGGTGCTGCGCGCGGTCAGGGTACGCGAGTAGTCGGCTGCCGAGGCCGTCAGGGCCCGGTAGTTGATCACCGGGTCACCTGCGGCGACCAGGGCGGTGGCGCACCCCAGGCACCACGGCCGAGGGGGGTCCACGTCCAGGTCCTCGATGACTGCATCCGCTGTGCAGCACTCGGCGCAGATCGGCATGCTGCCGTCCTCCTGCTTGCTCAGGCCCAGGTCGAGCCGCACTGGGTGCAGCCCCACCGGCCGTCCATGGTCTGGTAGGTGGCGCCCGACCCGCACATCGGGCAGGCCATGGCGGCCGCGGGCTGGTCGCTGTGCGGCAGGCTACCGGGCTGCGAGGTGTCGTGGGCCGGATTCTGCACCTCGGGGCGGTCGAGCAGGGCTGCACTCATGACGCACTCTCCTCTGGGTGAGAGGTGGATGGGGAGGCGCCCGGCCGGGGCACTCACCAGGCTTCCCGTCCGTCAGCCGCTCGGGGAGGCATGGAGGCGGCTCCCGCACGCCGTGTGCGTGCTCCGCACACCCTGTGCGCGCCCTGCCTGTGGACACGGTCCTGCCGATACGGTGGCGGCCCCGCGTAGTCGGAGGGGGCGTCGTGTCGCGTCAGCGCCAACGTCAGCTCGGGACGGCCATCAGGACCGCCCGGTGCGCACAGCGGATGACTCAGGCTCAACTGGGCCAGGCCTGCGGCTACTCGGCGTCCGCGATCAGCCGGGTGGAGGCGGGCCTGCTGCGGCCGGCCGACCACTCGCTCGCCGTGATCGTCCAGGTGTTGGGTCTGCAGCTTGACGCCCTTGGCCTGGGTGGAGCGGCTACTCTGGCGCGAGATGTGACCCCGGATCAGGAGGACGTCATGCTCCGCAGGCAGCTGCTCGTGGCCGGTATGGCAGCCGCCGGAGCCTCGGCACTCCCGGCAACGGCGACGGCCGCGGCCCGGCCGGATGCGTCGACCCGGATCGTCGGGGCGCTCTACGAGCCGACAGCTTCGGTGCCTGTGTCGCTGCAGGAGCTCGGCCGAGCGCTGGCCGCAGCGCGCTCGCAGTTCACGGCGGCCCGGTACGAGGATCTCGGTGCCGCTCTGCCTGGCCTGCTGAGCACGGCCCAGGCGACCCGGGACGCGTCGGCCGGCCGGGCCCGGGAGGACGCGCATGCGTACGTGGCCCGTGCCTGGGTGCTGGCGACGGAACTCGCGTTGAAGGGCCATTCGGACGTCGCCTGGCCAGCGGCGGACCGGGCTCTCGCTGCGGCCCAGGCCAGCGGTGACCCCGTGGTTCAGGGAGAGGCGGCCCGCGTCCTGGCGATCACGATGCGGCGCGCCGGCCGCCCGGCCGCCGCGGTCGACCTCCTGCGCCGCACTGCCGGATCGCTTGGCCAGGGCCCGGGCGACACCTCCCGGGCGGTGGCGGCGACGCTGCTCATGACAGCGGCCTACACGGCGGCGTGCGGGCACCGCCGCATGGACGCCCTCGATCTGATGGCGGGCGCCGAGGACGCGGTCGGCCGCTTGGCGGACGCCGCCGCTCGACCGCGATCCCAGCTGTTCACGGTCGACGCCACCACCGCGCAGGCCGACCTGTACTGGATCGGCGTGCACACCGCGCTGGGCACCCCGGATGAGGGCGTCCCGTACGCGGCACGGATCACCCCGGGACGGCTGCCGACAGCAGAGCGCCGGGCCCGGTACGGCACCGACTGCGCACGCATGTGGCACCACCTCGGCGACCACCGCCGCACGGTCGCAGCCCTGATTTTCACCGAGCAGGTCGCCCCGGAGGAGGTCCGCCGACCAGCACTGCGAGCACTGACGGCAGACCTCCTGTATGCACCCGTGACGGTGGCAGGCGTGAGGGAACTGGCCGCGCGTACCGGCGTCTCGTAGAGAGCCATCCCCGCGTTTGCGGGGCCGACGGCGACTCCCGCTCCATCCAGGTGTCCGGGACGGAGCCATCCCCGCGCGTGCAGGGCCGATGTCAAATCCGGCATCGATATGGTGACGGGCTGGGAGCCATCCCCGCACGTACGGGGCCGATTTCGCGCAGCAGGCCGACGCCGTCACCAAGCTCGAGCCATCCCCGCACGTGCGGGGCCGACACTTCGTGACCTGCGGGTCTATCGGCGGGAGCGGGCCGAGAGGATCAGTCCGTCGAAGTCGACGGGCTTCCAGCGGTCCTTGCCTGCCGTGCGGACGGTCCAGCCTTGTTCGTTGGTGGCGGGCTCTACGAGGACGGCTTGGCCGTCGCCGATGCGGGTGGCGAGGAGGTCCCAGAGGCGGTCGCGGATGCGGCGGCTGGGGGTGCCGACGAAGACACCGGCGCTGACTTCGACCATCCAGCGGGTGAGGTGGCCGCGGAGGCCTTCGGGGGCGGCGATGAGGAGGATGACGGTCACGGGCTGCTCGTGTCCTGGGTGAACTCCGGGCCGATGATGGCCAGGTGGTCGTCGCCCATGCCCGGGTCGGAGGCGGCGGGGACCGGCGGGCCTTCGGTGCCGGACCAGTTGACGCCGCCTTGGACGGTGCCGACGCGTTCGTCCCAGAGTTCGTTGACCTCGACGTCGGGCATCTCGGTGCCCTCCGGGCTGAGGAGGGTCTTGACGTCGTTCACGATGCGGCCCAGCAGCTTGTCCTGGGCGATGCGGTCGCGCAGGCCGAGGCGGGCGTCGCGTTCCTCGGTGTGGCCCTGCTGGGCGAGGTCGAAGGCGAGGGGGATCGTGTACTCGGCCTTGTAGAGGTCGGCGATGTCGAGGACGAACGAGGTGGCCAGTCCGGTGTGGACGAAGCCGAGTCCGGGGCTGGCGCCCAGGCCGGTGATGACCGCGTGGCAGATCCCGTAGAGCGCGGCGTTGGCCGCCGACAGGAGGCGGTTGAGGTCGTCGCCCGCGGCGTACGCGTCGCCGGCCTTGTAGACCCGTCCGTTCCAGGGCACGCCGGTTCGGCGGGCTTCGGCCTGGTAGAGCTTGCGGATGCGGGCGCCCTCGCGGCCGCGCAGTTGCTGCATGGTGGCGGTGCTGACGTCCTCGCCGGGGAACCGCATGCGGTACATGGTCCGTGCGACGGCCAGGCGTTCCTTCGTCCGACTCACCAGCCAGGCCTGCCGGTTGAGGAGGGCCGCGCCGCGGCTGGGGCCGAGGCCGGCGGCGTACATGCGCACGCCCTGCTCGCCGACCCAGCACACGGTGGTGCCGGAGTCGGCGAGGAGGTTGACGGCGCCGTGGGTGATGCGGGTGCCCGGGCCGAGGAGCATGACGGCGACCATCGCCGCCGGGACGCGGACGGTCTCGCGCTTGTTGATGACGACGACGGCGTTCTCGTCGCGGTCGATGTGGCTGCGCTCGACGTAGACGCTGGAGACCCGGTCGGCGAGGCGGTGCAGGTCGTGGGGGTGGGCTTTCCACCAGATGTCGGCCATCGGTCAGCGGGCTCCGGCGGGCAGCGGCGCGAGGGTGAGCAGGCCGCAGCCGTAGGCCTTGGACGGGCCGATGCCGCCGAGGAGCGCCGTCTGCAGGAGGGCGGGGTCGCTGATGCGCAGGCGGCCTTCGAAGGTGGCGGTGGTGAGCGTGACGGCGGTGCGGGTGCCGGGTTTGGTGAAGCTGCTGCGGCTGCGGTCGGTGATCCGTACCTCACGGGCGGGCCGCGCGTGGGCGGGGGCGTCGGAGTCCGACGGTTCGAGGCCCGGTGCCGGGTGGTCGGTGCGGGCCTCGGGGACGGTGAAGCCCCAGCGCTCGGTGCGGTCCAGGAACCAGGCGAGCTGCTGGGCGGCGGTGCGGTGGGCCAAGCGGTAGGAGCGGTGGTGGAGTTCGGCGGCGCTCTTGGTGTGGTGAGCGCTGGGCTTCTCGGGCTTGGAGGTGTTCTGGACGGGGCTGGCCTTGAGGCGGAAGGCGAACTCGCGGCCGACGGCGAGCTGGCCGAGCAGCGGGCTGTAGTCGCGGATCGCGTAGTGCTCGCCGTCGGCGTCCGGCCATCCCGCTTGTTCGACGATGTGGGTCCAGTCCGGCTTGGAGGGGGTGAGGACCAGCAGCATCGGGCGGCGCGGGTGGTCGGCGTCCAGGCGCCACAGGATCCGGTCGCCGGGCTCGGTGTCGGGGATGCCGGCCGTCACGGCGCCGTGCAGGGCACGGGGGTTGGCGAGCAGGGTGCGGCTGGCGGCGCGCAGCGGGTTGATGCGGACGCGGGAGAGGTAGGTCATCGGGTCACCAGCCCAGCAGGGCGAACGGGTCGTGGCCGGCGGAGGCGGCGGCGGACGGTTGCGCGGTCGTGGTGGACGGGGCGAGGCCGGTGGGGACGGTGAGCCAGGCGTGGCGGATCCGTCGGGTGGAGAAGCCGCGTTCGCGGGGGTCGAAGGAGCGCGGGACGTCCTGGAGGGTGTCGTCGCCCGACGGGTCGTCGAAGGTCGCGGCCAGGTCGATCCGGTGCGGCGAGAACGGCTCCGCGGCTCGCTCGGCCCGCCGCCGGTAGGCGCTCTTGGCCGCGTCGCCCGCCTGCCAGGGCTCGTCGGCGAGGACGTCCTCCAGGGTGCCGTCGCGCACGGCGCCGAGGGTGATCGGCTGGGTGGGCACGCAGGAGCGCCGGCCGAGGGCGAGCGGGAAGGCGGGGCGGCGGATCGCCTCGGCGAGCGTCTCGACGAGGGCGGCCGGGCCCTGGACGGCGGCGACGAACACCGCGTCCTGGAGGTAGTAGCGGTGGGTGACGTGGGTGTCCTTGGCCGGGGAGGTCGGCTTCTGCACGCCCTTGGCGTTCACCCCGGCCTGCGGCAGCGGCCGGCCCCGGTAGTCGCTGACGGTGTGGTAGTCGCGCAGCAGGGTGCCGGGCTGGTCGATGCGCACGCCCAGGCGCAGGCCGACCAGGTCGGTGATGTCCGCTTCGCGCGGGCGGCCCGCGGCGGCCGCGAGCAGGCCGACGACACCGGACTTGGTCGGCTGGGGCCGACTGTCGCGGCGGTTGAACGCGCTGCGGTCGCCCCAGGACTGGAGCGGCCCGGCGAGGCGCAGCACGAGGACCGCCTGCGCCTCGTCCTTCGGGACCGTCGTGGGAGTGGGGTCGGCGGGCATCAGTTGTCGTTCACCCGCTCGATGAGCGCGGTGCGCAGGCCCTCGCGCAGCTCGGGGAAGGTGCGGTTCGCGCCGAAGGCCTCCGCCAGCTGCTGCCCGGTCTCGTCGGCGTCGGCGGTGCCGAGGGTGTGGCAGATGCCGACGTACAGCGGGGTGTCGCCCCACTGCTCGGTGGCGGTGGCGAACTCCCCCGCGAGGCGGCGCGCGGACTCCGCGACGATGCCCCGGCTCGCCGGGACCGGGTTCTCGTACGCGGAGACGAGGTTCACCGGCTGGTCGGCGCGCACGACGACGGCGACCAGGCTCGGGCGGGTGCGGTGGGCGAAGGAGTTGCCGTAACCGGTCGGCATGGAACGGGCGAAGGAGTCGACGAACAGGTCGACGGCGTCGACGGTGGCCTTGTCGTCGCCGAGGTTCTCCCGCAGCTGGTGCAGGCCGACGGTCGCATAGCGGTAGAGCGTGGCCGAGTTGAAGCCGATGGTGCCGATCATCCCGGCGCCCGTCTCGTCGGCCGCGTTCTCGTCGTCGACCGCCGTGTAGTAGTCGAACTCGAGCTCGGCGGCGTGGGTCGAGATCGCGTGCGCGACCTGCGTCGCGGCGTCCACGTTCAGCCCCGGGATGTCCGCGACCATGCGGCCGAAGAGCGCGACGTCGGCCGGGTGGCCCGTCTGCAGCTGCTCCTTGACCGGCAGGGCCTTGACCGCCTCGTCGAGGGCCTTGGTGTCGAGGGCGGCGAGGTCGGCGGCCGTGTCGGCGACCAGGGCGGCGATGGCGTCCAGCTGGCGGCGCCCGTAGAAGAGCAGGTAGGCGGTGTCGCCCTCCTTCTTGCCCGCGGAGATCCCGGTCGACTTGATCAGCGCGTCGGCGATCCGCTGGGCGTCCTCGGCGGCGAGGCCGGTGCGCTCGGCGATGGCCTTGGCGAGCTGGGCGGCGATCCGCTTGGTGCGGGTGGCGAGGTCCTGCCGGTCGCGGCTCTCGGCGAAGTGGATGCGGGTCGCGCGCTTCCAGGCCTGGGAGGAGACGCGGGAGCGGCGCTTGCCGCCGAAGTAGGCCTCCTTCGGGTTGCCGTTGTCGTCCCGGTTGAGGTTCGCCGGCGGGACGGTCTGCAGGATGTGCACGTCGATGTAGAGGCGGTCGGTCATGCGCTGCTCCTCGAAGGGTGGTGGTCCGGGCGTAGGTCGACGGGCGATTAGGCGGCGGCGGGTGATCGGTCAGCGTGCGATTGAGCGACGTGCGATCGGCCGGCGGGCGATCAGTCGGCGGGTGCCCTGTCCTTCCAAGCCTGGTAGCCGACGGCCCACTTGAGGCGGACCTGCGGGCGCCGGTCGGTGTGGTGCCAGGCCTGGATGTCGGCCATCAGGTGGTCGTAGTCCAGCGGCTGTCCGACGGTGCGCAGCTGGGTGACCAGGCCGCGCAGGTGGACCAGCAGCGCGGAGACGCTGGTGGCGCCGGCGAGTTGGGCGACGCGGGTGTCGAGCGCCTCCTCGCTGAACTTGCCGCTGCGGCGCAGCGCCCGCAGGGCCTCGCCGAGCTTGACGCCGCGGCGGTGCATCGGCCTGGACTGGCTCTGCTGGTGCAGGCCGTAGAGGGCGAGGGCGGCGTGCTCGGCCTTCTGCTCGTCGGAGACCTCATCGCGCAGGGCGAGGACGTCGTTGACCTCGCAGCTGTAGAGCGGCCACATCTTGGGGCTGTCCATGACGGGGCGGCCGAGGCCGGAGCGCATGGCCGCGAGGTCCTCGCCGGGGGGCCGGCGCGGCTGCTTGGTGCGGGGGTCGAGACGCCAGGTGTGGTCGGGGGCGGTGTGCTCGTCCCAGTACCGGCGCTGCTTGGCGGTGGTGGTGTGCTCAGTCGTCAAGGTCCGCTCCAGGGGCGGGATCGGGTTCGAGGGCGCGTCCGGTCTCGGCGGCTCGGGCGGCGGCCGCTTCCCGGACGGCGTCGGCGTACCGGGGAAGGATCTCGTCGAGCCAGTGCCGGAAGTTGGCGCCGGCGGTGCCGAGCTTGTAGGTCTGCGACTTGCCCGACTTGCCCGACGTGCCTGCCGGGGTGATGGTGCGGCCCGTGAAGGTGGTGGCCGGGGCGGCCAGCAGGAGTTCGTTCGCCGCGTCCCGTGCGCGGTGGTGGGCGACTTCCTCCCAGGCGAGCCTGCCCCGCTCCAGGACCTCGTCGTCGGCTCCGGCGTCGCGGACGCCGGCGAGCAGGCGGCGGACCAGGGGGTCGAGGGTGTGCAGGAGGAGGTCGCCGGGGCGCTGGCCCTTGTCCCAGGGGATGGGGTCGGCGCCGGCGGCCCGGCGCAGGTCGGCGGAGAGGTTGTTGACGGCCTTCGCGAGCTGCTCCGCCTGCTCGGCCACGTCCAGGAGGAGCTGGTGGGCCTCGCTGTCCTGGTGGAGGGCGAGCAGGGGCAGGGGGATGGCGTCGTGGATGACGTCCTCGACGATGGCAGACTGGGTGCCGTAGACCATGCCGAAGGTCTCGACCTGCAGCGCGTAGTCGGCGGGGAGCCGGCCGTCCTCCCGCAGGGCGCTGACCTCGTCGAGCAGAACGCTGGTCTCGAAGGCGCCGTCGGAGCTCTGGCGGGTGGGCGCGAGGAGGGCGTCCAGGCCGCGCCAGGCGGCCTTGCCCTGGGTGTGGCGGCGCGGCCTGCGCTCGGGCAGGGCGGCGGCGGACTTCTTGGCGGGCGCGGTGAACGTCCAGGCGGTGTGCGGCTCTTGCTCGGACATCGGCGTGAGCCGGTCACCGGCACTGACGACCACCCGAGCGACCCTCGGCCGACCGGTCTCGTCCTGGTGCGGGATGAGGCGGATCCGCCGCGCCTGCCACGTCCACAGGTCGAGGAGGCCCTCGGCTTTACGGGGCTTCCAGGCGGGTTCGTGCGGGCCGCGCATCCACTGCGGGACGCCGAGGACCTCGGGCGGGGTGACCGGGAGGTTCAGCAGGAGGGTCTCGTACAGCGTGCTCCCGGTGGGGACGATGACGCCGAGCTGGCCGAGCGGGCCGGTCGGGTTGCCCGTGGTCTTGCCCGCCTTGACCTGGTCGTCACCGACGACGCCGGTCTTGATGGCGGCGGTGTCCCAGCAGTGGGCGTGCAGGAGCCAGTGGGCGGCCTGGGCCGGCGTCAGGTCGAGCGGGTCCGCGTCGCTGCGATTGGCGAACAGCGGGACGTTGTTGCCGCTCGCCGCGGTCGCCACCAGGGCGGCGGAGCCCTTCGTCTCGTCCTTGGCGGTCCGCAGTCCAGCGACCTGCGCGAAGGGATCGACCGAGTCGAAGAGGTCGAACTTCGCATGGTGCTTGTCGAAGTGGGCCTGGAACCTGTCCAGTTCGTCCTGCGTGAACCCGTCCTTCTGCGCGAGCCGGTCGCCCTTGTTCCGGAGGGTCACGGGTGCGCCAGTGGCGTGGGCGACGACGGGCAGCAGGACCTGGCGCAGGACGGCTGGCAGCTGGGTGGAGAACTCGACGACGAGGCACTCCAGTTCGTGGGCCCGGGCCAGGGCCTCGGCGATCCCCAGCTTCACGGGAGGCCCGCCGCCGACGGGGCGCACCGCCAGCCACGGTTCATCGACAAGGTTGTACCCAGGCACGCACTGGTCTCCCAACTGGCTCTGTCTAGCTCGCCACTGATTCATCGTGGCATCGGTGAAGGTGTGCTGTGGGGCGAATGCTTGAATTGCTCCTCGGCCCCGCAGGATCTTGTGCGCGGGGATGGCCCCTGGCTCTGTCTGCGAGCCGGTCCCGGCTGCAAGTAGGCCCCGCGTTCGCGGGGTTGGAGTCGTGTGGGCGGAGCGGCACTCTGCCTCTCCTGCCCACACGCCCCGCTACCGGTACGGTCTTCCTCCGCTCACCACGAGGCCGAGCAGGTCGTCGTAGCGCAGCCGGAAGTCGCCAATGACCGCGGCGCCGTGCTCGTCGAGCTCCAGGGCCAGGCTGTGGCGCAGCCATGGATGGTCCCGCCAGCCCGACAGCGGACCGAGCGCCTGCTCGGCCGCTTCGGTCAGCCTGGTGGGAAGGCGTACCGTGCCGGAGAGCACGTCGTCCACCACCTCCGCCGCGACCTCACCGTTCGGGCCGAGGCTGCGGCCCGTCACTGCACGGAAGTCGTCCTCCCCGAGGCGGCGCACCAGGACGACCTCCGCGCTCGGGTCGCCGTCCCGGACGAGCGCCTCGAACTGCCCCTCGGCCAGCTTGCCGAGGGCGCCGTAGTGCAGACCTGCTAGCGTCTGCGCCCCGTGCTCACCGGCACGGGTCAGCAGGTACCCGGCAGCCTTCGCTCGACGCTCGGTCTGCCGTTCCTCCCACTCCTGCCAGCCCTGCGCCTCGGCCTCGGCCCAGGCCGCCGGGACGACCGGGTCCGTACCGTAGACCCGGGCGACAAGGTCGGGCACCTGGCCAGGGATGCTCCACGCGCCTCCGTCGGACGTCGCCGCCCTTTCGACCTCGGCGGCCGTGCGCAGCAGGAGGTAGCGGCCGTAGATCCCCTCGGAGGCCCGCAGGATGTACGGCGCCCTGTCGTCGTCGAGGCCGATGCCGGTGACGACGACCGTGGGCCGGGACAGCGCGTGGGGGCGCTTGACGCCGTCGTGGCGGTGGAGGCGGCCGATGCGCTGGAGGAGCAGGTCCATGGACGCGAGGTCGGTGATCAGCAGGTCGGCGTCGACGTCGAAGGACTGCTCCGCGAGTTGGGTGGCGACGACGATCAGCCTGCCGGGGCGCTCGGATCCTTCTCTCGGCGGGCCGAGGAGTTCCAGCACCTCCTGGGTGCGGTCGGCCCGGTGGCCTGCGTGCAGACGGGCGTGCAGGAGCCGCACGTCGGCGCCGTACTCCTTGTGGAGGGCGTCGAACGTGGCCTGGGCGCGGGCCACGGTGTTGCGGATGATCAGCACGCATCCGCCGTCGGTCAGCCGCTCCCGCAGGTAGTCGGTCACGGCGGCGTCCGCCGGCCCGGCGCCGCCCTCCGCTGCCCGGGCATCCGTCTCCGCCGGCTGCTCATGGAGCACTTCGACCCGTACCTGGAGATCGTGGCGCCACGACTCGGTGCTCTCCACGAGAACCTCCGGCTGCCCGTCCCGCCCCGGCCAGACCGCCGTCACGCTCGGATAGCCCTGCGGCTCTGGAAGCTCCGGCGCCGCCGGGGCCTCCGCGGACTGCGTGCCGGCCAGGTAGGCGGCGGCCAGATCACGCCGCTGCTCGGGCGGCAGAGTCGCCGAGAGCAGCACCACCGGCACGCCGGCCTGTCCGAGCCACCACAGGCCCTCCAGCAGGAACTGCGACATGTAGACGTCGGCGGCATGGACCTCGTCGAGGATCACGACCTTGCCCATCAGGCCGGCCGTACGCAGCATCACGTGCTTGGTGCGGGTCGCGGCGTACAGGAGCTGGTCGATGGTGCCGACCGCGAACGGGCTCAGCAGACCTCGGCGACGGCCCAGGAACCACTCGGCGGGGACCCTGCGCTCCCCGTCGGGGCAGCCGTCGAAGCAGTCGGTCGACATCCCGAACTCGTCTTCCCCCACGGACGAGTAGTAGGAGTCGGCGTCCTGCCCCCACTCACCGGTGCCCTCCAGGAGGGCGCGCCACTGCTTGTTGACCATACGCTTGCCGTGCAGCAGCGCGACCTGGTCCTCCAGGCCGTCGCCGACCTCGCGCAGCCACGACCGGACCTGGGTGAACATCGGGTCCGCGGTCGCCTGGGTCGGCATGCCCAGGAACACTCCGTCCGCGCCGTGACGGGCGGCCATCAGCTCGGCCGCCGCCAGCGCCGCCTTCGTCTTCCCCTCCCCCATCGGAGCCTCGACGATCACCAGACCCGGCCCGCCCATCCGGCGCACCACGTCGAGGACCAACTCCTGCGAAGGCCTGGGCCCGTGGCCGAAACGGTCCCGGAACGCCTCCGGACCAGGTACCGGCAGCGCTCCCCACCCACCGCGCAGTCCGAGCCGCGCCCACGCTGCCGCAGCCCGCTGCCGCGCCTGCGGCATCGTCACCGCCGCCAGGTCCGGCACTCCCTGGAAGTGCCGCTCGTCGCTGGCGATCCAGTCCGCCATCACCACGAAGCCGGCCAGCTGGAGCTGCACCGCTCGGCTCGGCACCTCCAGAGGTTCGACGGCGGCAAGCGGCGCCTCGCCCTCGTAGCCGAGCTCCCGGGAGAAGACCTCCACCAGCGCCGACTGCGCGAGCTTCCAGGGCCGGCTGTTTCCCTGCAGCCTCTCGTTCCTCTTCGGCGGGCTCAGCTGCCCCAGGGTCGGGATCAGACCGTGGTGGCCTGCGACCAGCGGCCAGACCCAACCGACCTGCTCCATCGACCACTGCGCGTCGGCAAGCAGCGCCCTCAACACACGGGCACCGGCTTTGTCGTGCCGCCAGGACACCCCCTTCACCGCGTACTTGTCCCAGCTCAGGCCCGCCTGGCGGACCGCGGCCTCGCCAGCGGGGTCGAGGCACTGGAACACCGGGGTGGCCTTGCCGCAGTCATGGATCCCGCACAGCCAGGCGAACAGCCGTCGCCCCTTGCCCGGCCCGCCCGCGACGGCGTCCAGACGCCGCCGCGTCACCGGCGGCAGGTATCGGTCCCAGACGATCTCCGCCACGGCAGCGGTGTCCAGCATGTGCGACAACAGCAGGTTGGCCGTCCCTCCGGCCCGCCCGGCAGACTTGCCCCACAGGGCACCCAACCAGCCCTCTACCTCAGGCGGGTACCACTGCCAGCGGTCATCGACCATCGCCTCGACCTCCATGTCCGAGTACGCTTCGGAGCCTAGGTCGGGGCACTGACAATCCACCCTGGATTCACGAAGAGACAACGATCGGCGCATGAGGTCTGCTATGGGAAGCCAACCGAATCGAACTGAATCAACCGGCGCCAGTTGACGCAGATCACCGCAGGTCAGGAAGTGTCGGCCCCGCGCTCGCGGGGGTTGCTCCGGCTCGGCCTGCGTCGGCCTGCTCTTCCTGATGTCGGCCCCGCGCTCGCGGGGGTTGCTCGGCGGGCCGGATGTCGTGCACGAGGCCGACGCCGTCGGCCCCGCGCTCGCGGGGGTTGCTCCATGAAGAAGGCCCTGGGCCCGGACAGCACGTAGTCGGCCCCGCGCTCGCGGGGGTTGCTCCACGACGACGGCCAGGAGCACGGTGGTGGCGACGTCGGCCCCGCGCTCGCGGGGGTTGCTCCACGACGACGGCCAGGAGCACGGTGGTGGCGACGTCGGCCCCGCGCTCGCGGGGGTTGCTCCCACGGGGGGTGATAACACGCTTCGCGTAGGTGGTCGGCCCCGCGCTCGCGGGGGTTGCTCCGCGGCTGAAGCCGAGGAGGCCGCCGCTGAAGCGTCGGCCCCGCGCTCGCGGGGGTTGCTCTGGCACTGACCCTTGCCGAGGCCGCGAAGCTCAGTCGGCCCCGCGCTCGCGGGGGTTGCTCCTCGGCCACGACAGCATCGGCATCGAGTTCGACGTCGGCCCCGCGCTCGCGGGGGTTGCTCCGTGCTCCGCGTTATTGAAGCCCCATGCGGGAAGTCGGCCCCGCGCTCGCGGGGGTTACTCCCGCGCCCGCGAGCACGGTGAAGAGGACACCGGGTCGGCCCCGCGCTCGCGGGGGTTGCTCCGGCGTCAGCGACAACGCGACCGTGAACGGCCCGTCGGCCCCGCGCTCGCGGGGGTTGCTCCTCGGCATCGCCATCCCCCCGCACCTGCGGAACGTCGGCCCCGCGCTCGCGGGGGTTGCTCCCTCCCCTTCAGCAGCGTGCCGACCGCAGGTGAGTCGGCCCGCGCTCGCGGGGGGTTGCTCCGGTGCGGCCGGTGTGTTGCCGGGAGGCGGCAGGTCGGCCCCGCGCTCGCGGGGTTTGCTCCTGCGCCAGGCCAGCTCGAAGCGCGGCAAGGCCGCCGGCCCCGCGCCCGCGGGGGTTGCTCCAAGGGCTGCAGGAACGTCGCGTACACCTGGGAGTCGGCCCCGCGCCCGCGGGGGTTGCTCCCATCAGGCAGGTGCCACCCATCGGGTGATCTCGTCGGCCCCGCGCTCGCGGGGGTTACTCCCCGTTGGACTCCGGCCCCCTTTGCGGTCGCCTGTCGGCCCCGCGCTCGCGGGGGTTGCTCCGGGAGCTGACCGATGGCCAAGGTATCGCTGACGTCGGCCCCGCGCTCGTGGGGGTTGCTCTCTGCTCGGGACTCCCGTGGACAACGCCGCGGGGGTCGGCCCCGCGCTCGCGGGGGTTGCTCCTCCAGGACCGGGTACGGCTGTTGGAAGGCCGGGCCAGCCCCGCGCTCGCGGGGGGGTTGCTCCCCGGGACCGTCACCCACATGTGGGCGCCGATCGTCGGCCCCGCGCTCGCGGGGATTGCCGCCTTGCCTGACAGACCATCTAAGGAAGGAGCCCCCGCAGGCTTGAGGATCGCAGACCAGCCTCTCGAAGGCTTACTGGGCGAGAGAGCGCATTGACGACCGGCGACATCAACGCGGAGGGGTTTCCGTGCGGGGCCGTGCGGCAGCCCGGTGGGCGAGGGTGGCGAGGTGCGACGCCACGGCGATCGGGCTAGGCATCGCTGCGATTTCGGTGCTGAGCTCGCGAGTGGCGCGGGTCAGGGCGTCGTCGGTGAGGAGGCGGTAGAGCAGGGCCGGGATGACCTCCTCGGCGATCGCGCTGAGGTCGGTGGTGGCGTAGGTGCGTTGCGGCCGGCGGCCCCGGTCCGCCGTGGCGCTGGGGGACTTCGTCCGGACTCCGCGGCAGGCTTCGGCGTGCGCGGGCGGGGCGGTGCCCGGGCGTCACACCTGCGGGGGACGAGGCCGTGACCGATCCCGGCGGGTAGGAGTTGCAGGGGGCATGAGCAGTGCGTTCACAGAGTGGGGTGCGTCATGACCACCAGCCCGGCGAATCCGCGCGAGGTTTCCGACGGTGACTCCCCCGCGCCCGGCCAACCGGAGTTCTCCGCCTGCCCGTTGATCTGAGATCCGCAGTGCCCGGAGCTGCCCGAGGACGTGCTCGGCGGGCTGCGGGAGCAGGCGCCCGTCGTGCGGATCACCCTGCCCGGCGGGCTGCCGGCGTGGATGATCACCCGGTTCGACGACGTCCGGGCCGGGCTCGGGGACCCGCGGCTGGTGCAGTCCCCGCTCTCCGTGCCGGGGTTCACCGGCGAGGACCCCCGCATGGCGCAGATCCGGTGGCTCGGCCTGCCCGAGCGGATGAACCAGTACCTGCTGCGCGCCCTGCTGGACCTCGACGCGCCCGACCACACCCGGCTGCGCAAGGCGGTCGCACCGCACTTCACCGCGCGCCGGATCCACTCGTTGCGGCCCCGGGTGGAGCAGATCACCGACCGGCTCCTGAGCGAACTGCCCGGACGGGCGGCCGCCGACGGCAGCGTCGACTTCATCGAGGAGGTCGCCTTCCCCCTCTCCATCACGGTGATCTGCGAGATGGTGGGCATTCCCGAACAGGACCGCCCGCTGTGGCGCCGCTGGGCGGACGACCTCAACGGCCTGGACACCGACCTCGTCCGCGACTCCGCGCCCGCCCTCGTGGACCACGTGCTCGCGCTGATCGAGGAGCGTCGGCGCTCCCCCGGCGACGACCTCATCAGCGCGATGGTGACGCCCTCCCCGGACGGCGAACCTCCCCTCCCGGAGCGGGACATCGTCACGATGACGATGCTGGTGACCAACGTCGGCTACGAGAACACCGCCTACTTCCTCGCCAACGGCCTCGCCGCCCTGCTCGCCCACCCCGACCAGCTGGACCTGCTGCGCGACGACCCCGTCCTGCTCCCCTCAGCCGTGACGGAGTTGCTGCGCTGGGGCGGCTCCGTCCCGGCGACCCGGCCGCGCTTCGCCGCTCAGGACATCGACCTGTACGGCACCCGCATCCGGGCCGGCGAGGCCGTCGTCCTCTCCCTTCTCGGCGCCAACCGCGACCGCCGGTACCACCCCGACGCCGACCGGCTCGACATCACCCGCTACCAGGACGCGCAGGACGACCACGTCGCCCTCGGCCACGGCGCCCACTTCTGCCTCGGCGCCGCCCTCGTCCGCCTGGAGACGCAGGTCCTGCTCGGTGCGCTGACCGCCCGGTTCCCCGGCCTCCGGCTGGCCGTCGCCCCGGACCGGCTGGAACGCGTCCACGTGCCGGGCGTGGGCCGCCGACTCACCCGCCTCCCGCTCCACCTGTGAGCGGCCGGCGGGCCCGGGCCCTGGAAGTCCTTCGCCTCCCGGGAAGCCTCCGCCGCAGAGATGTCCGACCGCCTCAGAGGTCCGACCAAATGCCCGGGGCACCGGGCCGCCCCGGAAAGGGACGACGCACGGTGCCGAACGACCAGGCGGTAGCACCGCCGGCACCCGTACCAATGCCGGTACCTGCACCCGCACCCGTACTCGCCGAGCACGCCGGCGGGTGTCCGGTCCGCGAGAGCCGGATGCCCGACGGGTCCATGGGCTGGGTGGCGTCCGGCTTCGCCGAGGTACGCGATGTCCTCACCAACCCCCGCCTGACCAGCGCCCCCTCCACCCTCGCCGCCGACGGCTCCCCCGACCCGCGCATCGCCGGCCTGACCGCGCTCGGGCTACCACCGGAGACGCACCACTACTTCCTCAACGCCATCGTCGACTTGGACCCCCCGCGCCACACCCGCCTGCGCCGGCTGGTGTCCCGCGAGTTCACCGCCCGCCGCATCCAACTCCTCGCCCCGTCGATCGAGCTGATCACCGACCGGCTGCTCGACGAACTGCCCGACCACCGTGACGAGTCCGGCGTCGTCGACCTCGTCGAGCACTTCGCCTACCCGCTGCCGGTCGCCGTCATCTGCGAACTGGTCGGCGTCCCGGAGCCCGACCGGCACCTCTGGTCCGACTGGAGCCGGAACCTGACGGCCGGCCACACCGAACGGCTGCGGACGGCGACACCCGCCCTGGTCCGGCATGTCCGGGAGCTGATCGACCGCCGCCGCACGGAGCCCGGCAGCGACCTCATCAGCGGGATGCTCCAGGCGCGAGACGACAGCGCGGACGTCGGCCCGGACAGCGGCCCTAACAGCGGCCCCTCCAACGCGGCGATGAGCGAGGACGAGATGGTCAGCATGACCCTCATCCTCGTCCTGGCCGGCCACGAGACCACCGCCCACCTGATCGCCAACGGCACCCTGGCCCTGCTCACCCACCCCGACCAGCTCGCCCTGCTGCGCCGGGACCGCACGCTGCTGCCGCACGCCGTCGAGGAACTGCTGCGCTGGTGCGGCCCGGTGCCCTCCGCGCGCCTGCGGTACGCCGACCGCGACCTCGTCCTGCGGGGCGTGCACATCCGCAGGGGCGAGGCCGTCCACCCCCACCTCGACGCCGCCAACCTCGACCTGCGGCACCACGACCGCGCCGAGCGGCTCGACCTGACCCGAAAGCGGGCCGCCCAGGCCGACCACCACCTCTCCTTCGGGTACGGCATCCACTTCTGCCTGGGCGCGGCGCTGGCCAGGCTGGAAGCGGCCATCGCCTTCGGACGGCTCCTCGACCGCTACCCCGGACTGTCACTCGCGGCGGACCCCGGCACCCTGATCCCCGGCGACCGCCCGGTCGGCTGGGAGCTGAACCACCTGCCGCTGCACCTGGAGCTGGTCTGACGGACCGTCCGGTAACGGGCGGGGCCCCCGGATCGGTCGGCGCCCGGTGCCGGGCGGGGTGGCTCAGGGAGTGGGGCGGGCGAGGGTGGTGAGGTACTCCGCCACGGCGGTCGGACTGGGCATCGCCGCGATCTCGGTGCTGACCTCGCGGGCGGCGCGGGTCAGGGTGTCGTCGGTGAGGAGGCGGTGGAGCAGGGCCGGGGTGATCTCCTCTGCGGTCGAGCTGAGGCCGGTTCCACGCTGGTGCGCGGCCGCCGCGGCGATGAAGCGGTCGGAGCCGTCGGGCAGGGCCAGCTGGGGGATGCCCGCATCGAGTGCGCCGAGGGCGGTGTTGCTGCCGGGTACCACTGCCACCGGTCATCGACCATGCCTCGACCTCCATGTCCGAGTACGCTTCGGAGCGTAGATCGAGGTCCTGACAATCCACCTTGGATTTCACCGAGACAATGATCGGCGGATGAGGTCTGTTGTGGGAAGCCAACCGAATCGAACTGAATCAATCAGCGCCGGTTGACGCAGATCACTGCAGGTCAGGAAGTGTCGGCCCCGCGCTCGCGGGGATTGCTCCCCGGCCAGCATGGTGCCCGACTTCCCATCACTGTCGGCCCCGCGCTCGCGGGGATTGCTCCGAGAGCGGCCCAGTTTCTTGGCGGAATCGGGGGTCGGCCCCGCGCTCGCGGGGATTGCTCCCTGACGCGCGCGCGAACGCGCATTCGGACGGAGTCGGCCCCGCGCTCGCGGGGATTGCTCGGCGAGGCCGGTCAGGTAGGCGAGGGTGCTCATGTCGGCCCCTCGCTCGCGGGGATTGCTCCTTCTCTGCGGACAGGGTGGCGACGGCGCGCTGGTCGGCCCCGCGCTCGCGGGGATTGCTCCAGCATCGTCTTCGCCGTGGTCTGGGGACGGTGGTCGGCCCCGCGCTCGCGGGGATTGCTCCCGCGTCTCGCAGTCGAGCAGGTGGAGTACGTCGTCGGCCCCGCGCTCGCGGGGATTGCTCCCTCTCGTCGGGTGACCGGGACTCGCTGGGGCTGTCGGCCCCGCGCTCGCGGGGATTGCTCGGCGACGGCGGGCTCGCCGCCCTCCGCGTCCAGGTCGGCCCCGCGCTCGCGGGGATTGCTCCGAGTGACCCCCCGAAGGCCCCCGCCGGGTGTCGTCGGCCCCGCGCTCGCGGGGATTGCTCCCGGGTCAGGTCCGGGGCAACCCGGACCTCGGCGTCGACCCCGCGCTCGCGGGGGTTGCTCCACGGTGTACGGCCGCCTCGACTCCCTGGTCACGTCGGCCCCGCGCTCGCGGGGGTTGCTCCTCTCGATCCGGCCGGGCCGCCACCGGCCGCCGGTCGGCCCCGCGCTCGCGGGGGTTGCTCTGCATCACCCCGGCCCCCGTGCAACCCCAGGAAGTCGGCCCCGCGCTCGCGGGGGGGTTACTCCGTGGTCTGATCGACATCGCTCTCTGGCCGTACGTCGGCCCTGCGCTCGCGGGGGTTGCTCCAGAAGGGGAGATCCGCACCGCGCGCCGCTGCGCTCAGCCCCGCCTCGCGGGGGTTGCTCCGCGCGTCGCGACGACGTTCAGGCTGTACTTCGGTCGGCCCCGCGCTCGCGGGGGTTGCTCCCCGACGGCGTTCTCCTTCCTCATGGGCGGCATGTCGGCCCCGCGCTCGCGGGGGTTGCTCCACCTCCGCTGCGGCGGGGAGGTACAGCGGCTCGTCGGCCCCGCGCTCGCGGGGGTTGCTCGGGCAGGAAGCGCCTAAGGAGACGGGGGACGTGGTCGGCCCCGCGCTCGCGGGGGTTGCTCCCGCCTCAACACCAACGCCCGCTGGAACCCCGAGTCGGCCCCGCGCTCGCGGGGATTGCTCCCGCTCCGCGGGCCGGGCGCGGGCCGATCGCGGGTCGGCCCCGCGCTCGCGGGGATTGCTCCGGTGGGACAGCCAGGTGAGCCACCCCGGCACCGTCGGCCCCGCGCTCGCGGGGATTGCTCCGACATGACCTCTCGTCAGAGACTCGCCCATCGGTCGGCCCCGCGCTCGCGGGGATTGCTCTTCAAGTCGCTGTTCAGGCGCGGGTGGTGACGTGTCGGCCCCGCGCTCGCGGGGATTGCTCCTGTCCCTCGATGTCGAGGGCCGGCTCGTCATCGGTCGGCCCCGCGCTCGCGGGGATTGCTCGTGGCCCGAGAAGAAGGTAAGGGCCCGTCGCGAGTCGGCCCCGCGCTCGCGGGGGTTGCTCCGCTCTGCTGACCGTCAGCGGGATCCGTGCCCTGTCGGCCCCGCGCTCGCGGGGGTTGCTCCCGAGTTGAGGACACGGGTGCCGGGCTCGGTGGGTCGGCCCCGCGCTCGCGGGGGTTGCTCCCGAGTTGAGGACACGGGTGCCGGGCTCGGTGGGTCGGCCCCGCGCTCGCGGGGGTTGCTCCAGCTCTTCCTCAGTGGGCACAGGTCAACCTCCGTCGGCCCCGCGCTCGCGGGGGTTGCTCCCCGGCCGTCGGCAGCCCGGCCTGGGTGTCCGGGTCGGCCCCGCGCTCGCGGGGGTTGCTCTTTACTCCGGAATTTGCGTGGGTGTTTCCCCCGGTCGGCCCCGCGCTCGCGGGGGGGTTGCTCCCCCGAGATGAGCGACCAGCAGAACACCGAGACGTCGGCCCCGCGCTCGCGGGGGTTGCTCCGCGCGGAAGACCGGTGGCTGCGGGAGGCGGGGGTCGGCCCCGCGCTCGCGGGGGTTGCTCCTCTTGCCTCTACGGCCCGTTCGTCATCATGAGGTCGGCCCCGCGCTCGCGGGGGTTGCTCAGGGCCCTCGCCGAGCTGAGAGCGGCCGGGGTGGTCGGCCCCGCACTCGCGGGGGTTGCTCCCAGGACGGATGCCAGTGCGGGTGCGGCGCGCCGTCGGCCCCGCGCTCGCGGGGATTGCTCCGAGGTCGAGTCGTTCGAGCGGCTGCTCCGTGTGTTGGCCCCGCGCTCGCAGGGGTTGCTCCTTCGTCGGCACGCACCTGCCGATCATCAACCTGTCGGCCCCGCGCTCATGGGGGTTGCTCCCGGCCGGAGATGGCGATGGACGTCGTGCGAGCGTCGGCCCCGCGCTCGCGGGGGTTGCTCCTGATCCTTCGCGGTCTGCGGGACCTCAACGGCGTCGGCCCCGCGCTCGCGGGGGTTGCTCCGGGCTGATCTGGCGAGGTGTCGACGCGGCTCTGTCGGCCCCGCGCTCGCGGGGGTTGCTCCTACCCGCGCGTCTCGGACCCGATCCGCCGGTAGTCGGCCCCGCGCTCGCGGGGGTTGCTCCTGGCCAGCCATGGAGTACTCCTGGGGCCCAGTGTCGGCCCCGCGCTCGCGGGGATTGCTCCCGAAGCGGACTCCGCGCGCGCGACGGCGGTAGGTCGGCCCCGCGCTCGCGGGGGTTGCTCCCGCACGATCGTTGCCCACCCGGCCGGCGCTGCGTCGCCCCCGCGCTCGCGGGGATAGCTCTGAGGTGCCCGGGATGACGTGGCGGAAGCTCACGTCGGCCCTGCGCTCGCGGGGGTTGCTCCCTTGCCTGACAGGCACTCGCAGAAAGGGGCCTTCGGCGTACGTCGGCAGGCGGGCGTAGGGATCGCGACGCAGGCTCTCGGAAGTTGCCGGGCCAGAGCGCGCGTTGGCGCCGGGCGGCGTCCGTACGGAGGGGGGTTCCGTGCGAACGGCGGCCGGCGTCGGGTGCGGGGTGGCTCAGGGGGTGGGGCGGGCGAGGGTGGTGAGGTGTTCCGCCACGGTGGTCGGGCTGGGCATCGCCGCGATTTCGGTGCTGACCTCGCGGGCGGCGCGGGTCAGGGTGTCGTCGGTGAGGAGGCGGTGGAGCAGGGCCGGGGTGATCTCCTCGGCGGTCGCGCTGAGGCCGGCTCCGCGCTGGTAGACGGCGGCCGCGGTGATGAAGCGGTCGGAGCCGTCGGGCAGGACCAGCTGGGGGATGCCCGCGTCGAGGGCGCCGAGGGCCGTGCTGCTGCCGCCGTGGTGGATGGCGGCGGCGCAGGTCGACAGCAGGGCCTGCCAGGGGACCCAGCCGTACGGGCGGACGTTGTCCGGCAGGCTGCCGAGCGTGCCGAGGTCGAGGTCGCCGGTGGCGAGGACGAATTCGGCGTCGATGTCGGCGGCTGCCGCGATGACCCGCTCGATCCTGGTGAGGCCGTCGGTCTTGGGCGGGACGGTGCCCAGCGTCACCGCGATGCGCGGGCGGTCGGCGGGTACGGCCAGCTGGGCGGGGAGTTCGCCTTCGCCGTTGTAGGCGACGGGCCGCATCGAGGAGCCGTACCGCTCGTCGCCGGCCATGCTGGGCGGCGCGAGGTCGATGGTGTCCGCCGGGTCTGGCAGCCGGTCGATTCCGTGCCGGGCGAAGGTGTCCGCCATTTCGGCGAGCATCAGCGCGCGCAGCTTCGGGGTGCGGGCGAATCCGAGGTCGTGCTGGACGGCGGGCACGCCGAGGCGGGTCGCCGCGAGCAGGGCCACCGGGAACTGGTACTCGTACACCACCAGGTCCGGCCGCCACTGCGCGGCGAGTTCGACCGTCTCGTCGGCGACCCGGATGTTGACGTGGGCGGCCAGCGGGACGAAGGCCTCGCGGTCGGCCGAGTTGCTCTCGACCACCCGCCGCATCAGGTCGGGCCGCCGGGTGCGGCCGGCCTCCCTGATCTCCTTGCGCCAGTCGACCCCGGGCGCGATGGGCAGGTACGGCAGCCCGGACGCGGCGACCCCTTCGCCGCCGTCCATCGAGGCCACCGCGACCTCGTGGCCGAGCTCGCGCATCGCCCTGGCCAGCGGGACCAGCGGGAAGAGGTGGCCCAGGCCGGGTGCGCCGGCGAACAGTACACGCATGATGGAACCTCGGGGAGAAGGAGAAAGAGGGAGAGGGAGGGGATGGGAGGAGGACGGGGGGTCAGGAGGCGGCCCGGTGCAGGGCGGCTTCCATGCCGTTCAGCACGGCGTTGCAGTCGTGCTGCAGGGTGGCGGCGTCGACGGCGCTGAGCAGGTAGACCCCGAGCCAGTTGCGCGAGCCGGCGGACGGGTCGAAGGCGGGGACGGGTCGGCCGGCGGGCATCGCGAAGGCGGGGACGGCTTCGATGGTGCTGCCCGGGGAGAGCAGGCTCTGCCAGTCGACGGCCTGCGGGTTCCAGAGCGGGGTGCTCTGCCAGGGCACGCCCGACGCGTCGGCCGGGACGACGGCCAGTGACGCGGCGGCCCGGGTGCCGCTGGTGGGCATGGCCTCGGGGTAGTCGACGCGCTCGCCGAGCAGTTGGCGGACCAGCATGCCGATCGGGTCGAGTCCGAAGACCTCGTGGACCTGCCTGGTGGTGAGCAGGCCGCCGAACCTGGCCGCGGTCTCGATGACGACCAGTTCGCCGTCCTTCATCAGCTTCAGCTCGGTGTGGGTGCCGCAGTTCTCCAGCCCGAGCGCGTCGACGGCCTGTCGGGAGACCTCCTCGATCCGGCGCTGGACCGGCACCGTCATGACGGAGGGCGAGGTGCTGGCCACCTCGACGAAGGACGGTACGGTCGGCAGCTTGGCGGTGATGGCCAGGGGGCGGTAGACGCCGTCCGCGACGATCCCCTCCACGCTGACGTAGTCGCCGTAGCCGGGCTCCTCGTACCAGCCCTCGGTGGAGCCCTGGGCGATCTCCTCGACGAGGCGGTCGTGGTCGGTGTCGGCGGCGTACAGCTCGTTCATGCCGACCCGGCTGCCGGCCTGGAGTCCGCGCTCGATCTCGGCCCACGCCGGGGCGGCGTCCTCGGGCTTGTCCAGCACGATCTGGGCGACCGACCCGGCGCCCCAGGCCGGCTTGAGCAGCAGCGGGGGTGTGAACTCGGCCAGCGCGGTGTCCAGGTCGGCGAGGCTGTCGACCCGGCGGAACGCGGGTATCGGGACCCCGGCGGCGGCCCAGGCCTCGCGCATCAGCCGCTTGTCCCTGGCGCGGACGATCCCCTCGCCGGGGCCGGCCAGGTTGAGGCGGATCGCGGCCTGGGCGACGGCCAGGACCGCGAACTCCGAGAGGGTCAGCACCGCGTCGGCCCCGATGGCCTTCGCGTACTCGACGATCAGCTCGACCAGGTCGTCCCCGCGCGGCGCCTCGGGCACCAGCTCGATGCTGGTGCAGCTGGGCCGCCACACGTCCTCCCCGGACGCGGGCAGCGGCGCCAGTGCGAGGACGTGCAGCTCCCCGCAGGCGGCGATGCGCGGGAAGGCGTACTCCAGCGGGGCGCCGCCCTTGACGTAGACGTACAGAATCCGGTTCAACGTACTTGCTCCTGAGGGAAGTTCACTCGTGGGCGGCCGCGGGAAAGGGCGCGGAGGGGCACACGGGCGCGCTCGTGCGCGGGCCCGTGCGGTGTTCCGGCGACATCAGCCGACGGTGTCGGCCGGCCACGTCAGCCGGCGGTGCGGAAGGGGCGCAGCTGCAGCAGGCTGATCTGGTCGCCCTCGATCGCCCACTCGATGTCGACCGGGGTTGCGTACGTCTCGTCGGGCGAGAAGTGCGACTGCAACAGCCTGCTGATCAGGGCCAGTCGGCGTACGAGCTCCTTGGTCCCGGCGTCCAGGTCGGTGGCGGCGGTGCCGAGCGAGACGGTGCGGCTGCCGCCTTCCATGGTGTTGCACAGGTACTGGAGCGGGGCGCCCCGGCCGGAGACCACGTCGGTCACGGAGCGCGGCGAGATGTTGAGGTAGACGTTGCGGAAGTCCTGCGGGCTCAGCGGGTTGCAGGTGACCAGGACGCCGCCGACGGTGGCTCCGACCTGTTCCTGGACGATCACGGCCATCCGGCAGTGGTCCAGGGGGATGCCCGCCTGGCGGCGCAGCAGGACCGCGCGGGGGGAGAACAGCGAGGCCCAGACCTCGCGGACCGCGTCGAGGACGGCGTCCGTGCCGCTGACGTCGGCCACCGATTCGTAGAGTCCGGCGGCGGAGAAGCCGGCCAGGTCCTCGGCGTTGGAGGAGCTGCGGATGACCTGGACGCGGGCGCCGTACAGGTGCCGGTCGATCGCCCGGTCGATCTCGGTGCGGATCGGGTCGGGCAGCGGGGTGTCGCGGATCAGCCGCTGGGCGTCGAGGCAGAGTTCCTCGATCCGTTCCTCGATCCGCGTCCCCTCGTGGAGCGAAGTCCCGTCCCGGAGGACGGAGTCCAGCCGGTCGACGGCGGTGCGGAGTTCCGCCGAGGAGTCGAGGAAGCGCTGCTGGAGGGAGAACGGCAGCACGATGCCGCGCGGCACGTGGGCGTACTCCTTCACCAGGAGTTGCGCGGCGGCGTCCAGTTCGGCCGTGTCCGCGTCCTCCGGGAGGCCGAGCTGCCGGGCGAGGTAGCGGAGCAGGTTGTCCCGGGGCGGCCGGGGCACGCTGTAGAAGCCGAGCCAGCGCGGTGAGCCGTGCTGGAGCAGGTGGGTGAGTTCGCCGAGGTTGGCGGCCTTGGTGCCGAACCGGACGTGGTCGCCTTCGCGCAGTGCGGACAGCGGGGTGACCGGCGTGGGCGTGAGGTCGGGCAGGTCCACGGTGACGCGGTCGGCCGGCGGGGTCGGCGGGGCTTCCTCGCGGTCGCCGGGCCGGGCGGCTTCGAGGAGGAGCTCTCCGCCGTCGACTTCGACGCGGTAGTGCACCCAACATCGGTCGCGCAGCCCGGCGCGGTCGATGCGCTCGGCGGCTTCGACGCCGACGGCGTTGGGGATGCGCCATCCGGCGGCCATCACGTTGATGTGGGAGAGCGGTGTGGTGTGTTCGGTGTGGATGATGCCGGAGACCCGGGGGATGTCCTCGGGCACCCGGGGCATCACCACGATGTCGTGCCACTCCAGCGGCTCGGGGTCGGCCCGGTACTCGTCCTCCGAGCCGAACACGCGCAGCCGTCCGTGGGCGGTCCCGGCGTTCAGCGGTACGTAGGAGGCCGCGGAGTAGAGCTCGTGGGACAGGACGCGCGGTATCTCGGTCTCCGGTATGCGGGCGAGGTAGCCCTCCTGCTCGTGGCCGGCCGGCTTGAGGACCAGCGGCAGCGAGGGGTCGATGTGCTCGCGCACCCGGTGGTAGAAGAACCGGAGCATGTCCTGGGACATGGTGTCGACGTCGACGGTTTCCAGGGACAGGAAGGTGTCGGCCTCGCCGTTTTCCGCGGCGCGGCGGGTGTGGCGGGCGAGGGTGCCGAGATAGAAGCGACGGTCGGGATTCCGGTACACGTCGTCATTGAACGAATCGAGTCCGCGCGCCAGTTCGTCGATCGACATGCCGAGGATCTCGCACGCGATGTAGCGGACGTGGAGGGTGCCGTCGGCGCTGTCGATGAAGTGGAGCACCGAATCGTCGCGGTCGAGTACGACTTTCACATAGGGATAGCCCCCGACCTGGCCGGCGAGCTCGGAGAACTCCTCCAGAGTGAGCTTTTCGCCGGCGAGGCGGGGCCGCGTGGTCGCGTCGTTGCGATCCGAACGGGTCATGCGCACAGTTCAGCCATTCTTCGTCGTGTACACGATCAGTACACCTGGTGCAGAAGGGTCGGTACGACGGCGCCCACATTGCCATTCGATTTCAATGTTTGACGAATGGTCATGTCACATCAGGCCATCATGGAACGATCCGGCCACGGGAATCCGATAGGGGAATCCGCCCCGCCGCATCAAGCTGTGGTAAAGGTCACAACAAGGGGTGACCGGTGCTTGGTGAGCGATCGAGCATTTCCGGAATCATTGATTCCTGTACGACCTCAGGAGGGCGCGCGCACTCCTCGCGCACCCTCCCCGCGCACCCCGATCGGAGCCGGCCGACGGATCCGGCGGCCCCGGCGGCCTCGGCGGCACACCGGGGCAGGACAGGGCGTACGACCCTCCAGTGCCAGTGGCATATTGCCCGGAACGGCCCACTCCCGGATGCGGCGAAAGTGCGTAGATCCCTTGTATTTCAAGGGAGTTGACGCATACCGAGGGGTACGGTGAGGTGGGCATGACGCTCCGGTCGGCGTCGCGTCCCGGGCTCGGGCCCGGGCGGGTCGGCCGTAGCTGCCATCGGCGCGAAGGGGGAGCTTCCTGATGGCATACGCGAAGGGTTATGACGTCTCCGACTTCCAGTCGGGCATTCCGGGGGACGCGGAGTTCGTCTTCATCAAGGCCACCGAGGGCGGCCGCACCGGTCAGTCGGGGTACACCGACAAGCTGGCGGACGCCCGGGGGCGGGGACTGGTGGTCGGGCACTACCACTTCCTGCACGCGGAGAACCCGGTCGACGGCGAGATCGAGCACTTCTGCCGGGTCGTCGGGCAGGTGCCCGCGGGCGAGCTGCTGGTGCTGGACTTCGAGCCGTACGGGCAGTCCGTCGCCGACGGCGACGCGACCGCGGCGAAGAACCAGTGGCTGGCGGCGGTCAAGCAGCGCTACCCGGACCACCTGGTCGGCCTCTACACCAACCGGGACTACTGGTTCCGGACGGACGACAACACGGGCGACTTCCTGTGGATCGCGGACTACGTGTCCCCGGGTTCGCCGCGCGTCCAGGCGTCCTGGCGCTTCCACCAGTACAGCGACGACCCGCTCGACGCGGACGTCTTCAACGGCTCGCTGGACGAGTTGAGGGCGTGGGCCGGCAGCGGCCAGGCCCCGGCCCCTGACACGCCCGCGCCGACGCCGACGCCGAACCCCACGCCCTCGGTGCCCGACTGGCCGGGGCTGCAGCTGGTGAGCCGGGACCAGTGGGGCGCGCGGGCATGGCGCGAGCCCAACGGTTCGATCCCGTACGCCGGTGCGCGCGCCGGGGTGAAGGTGCACTACCTGGGCACCCGGTACGCCTTCGACACCCACGACACCTGCCCGGCCTACGTGCGGCGCCTCCAGGCCTCGCACATGAACGACGACGGCTGGTCGGACATCGGCTACAGCTTCGTGGTCTGCGAGCACGGCTTCGTGTACGAGGGCCGCGGCCTGAACCGGCGCAACAGCGCCAACGGCGATGTCCCGCTCAACGAGGCCCACTACGCGGTGTGCGGGCTGGTCGGCTCCTCCGGGTCGACGGAGCCGACCCCGGAGCAGCTCAACGGGCTGCGGGACGCGATCGAGTACTGCGAGCAGCAGGGCCCGGCGGGCCCGGAGATCAAGGGGCACCAGGACGGCTACTCGACCGACTGCCCCGGCCCGGCGCTGTACGCCTGGGTGCGGTCCGGTGCGCCGCGCCCGTCCGGGACGGTGGTCACCCCGCCGTCCCAGCCCGCGCCGCAGCCCGACCCGACGCCGGCCCGCTACCAGAGCAGCGTCGGCGGCCTGTCGTACGGCTACGGCGCGCACGGACCGCAGGTCACCATCGTCGGCGAGGCGCTGGTGGCGGCGAACTTCGGCTCGCACTACACCCAGGGCCCCGGCCCGGACTGGACCGACGCCGACACCCTCAACTACGCCGACTACCAGCGCAGTCTGGGGTACTCGGGCGGGGACGCGGACGGCGTGCCCGGCGAGGCCTCGCTGCGCCGGCTGCTGGGCGGGGCGGTCCCGCTGGCCGAGGTGTCGAAGTCCCGGGTGGTCGCGGCCGCCCGCCAGGACCCGGACGCGGCCCAGGGCGCCACCACGTACCCGGACGACGTGTACACGGTGGAGCAGGCGCTCCGCGCCGAGGGGCTGCTCGACGGGCAGTGGGTCGACGGCTCGTTCGGCACCAGCACCATCGACGCCTACGCCGCCCTGCAGCGCCGGTACGGGTACAGCGGGCAGCAGGCGGACGGCATCCCCGGCATCGACTCGCTGACGCGGCTCGGCCAGGCGCACGGCTTCACGGTCACCGGCTGATCGACGGCCACCGGCTGATCCACAGTCACTGGCTGATCCACGGCCACCGGCCGATCCGCGGTCGCCGGCTGTTCCGCAGTCACCGGCCGACGTCGTCCGAGGAGGATCGATGTACCAAATCGCCCTGTCCCTGTGGCGCACCTGTGTGCCCTACATCGTGGCGTTCCTGGCGGTGCAGGCGGCGCGGCTCGGCCTCCACCTGGACAACGCCTCCGTCACCTCCGCCCTGGTCACCGGCTTCGGTACGGCCTACTACGCGGTGTTCCGCTTCCTGGAGCACCGGTTCGGCGCGACCTGGGGCTGGTTCCTGGGGGCCGCCAGGCCGCCGTCCTACCAGCCGCCGGCGGCCACCCCGCCGGCGGCCGCCAAGCCGGTAGCGGCCACGCCGACCACGGCGGCCACCGCACCGGCCGCACCGGCGGCGGCGGAGCCGCCCACGCCGCCGACGACCACCCGCCCCGACTACCGGAACCTGCCCGAAGGCGGCTGACCGGCCGGACGGGAGACCGACCCGGGGTTGCGGAATTCCCTGCTCCGCAACCCCACGAAATAGGCGCAGTAATACAATTAAGTTTCTCAGTTCAGGTCTTGACGAATAGTCACCCGATTATGAAACTGAGCCTGCCACCACTGCATCGGGCACCATCGGTCCCTTGATGCACGAAGTGAACGGAGGGGGAATTTGCCGACGATACCGACCTACCCCGGCGTCTACATCGAAGAACTTCCCAGCAGCGTCCGTACCATCACCGCGGTGAGCACCTCGGTGACCGCCTTCGTCGGGGCCACCCGGCGCGGCCCGCTCGACCAGCCGGTCACCCTCACCAGCTTCGCGGACTTCGAGCGCCGTTTCGGCGGGCTCGCGGCGCAGAGCCCGGTCAGCTACGCCGTCCAGCAGTTCTTCCTGAACGGGGGCTCGGTCGCGGTCGTCGTCCGGGTCGCCGCAGCCGGCACCGGCGCCGCCGCGGCCGCCACGCTCACCTCGACGCAGACCTCCACCGCGACCCCGGTCCTCGACGTCACGGCCGTCGAGCCGGGGCTCTGGGGCGGGACGCTGCGGGTCGCCGTGGACTACCGGACGCCCACGCCCGGCGACACGTTCAACCTCCAGGTGTTCGACACCTCGGGCGCGGTCCGGGAGTCCTTCGCGGACCTGTCGGTCCAGGACGGCAGCCCCCGGTTCGCCGAGACGGTGGTGAACAGCGGCTCGGCGGTGGTCCGGGTGAAGGTCCGGGCGGCGAGCCGGCCGGACCCGGTGGGCACCGTGTCCAAGCCGTTCGCGGCCGCCCTGCCCGACCTCACCCACGAGGTCCAGGTGAAGATCGGCGACGTGACGCGGACGGTCAGGATCCACGACCCGGCCGTGGACGGCGCCGCGCCGACCACCGTCACCGAGCTCGCCCTGCTGCTCGAACGCAAGCTCCGCGCACTGCCCGACGCCCCGGGCAGGCGGGTCTTCGCGGGCACCCGGGTGACCGCCTTCGGCCGGCAGCTCCAGGCCGTCGCCGGCTCCACCGACCCGGCCGACGTGGTCCGCTTCCTCGGCGAGGCGGCCAACAACCTCGGCCTGGAGGGCTCGGTCAGCCCGCCGGTCTTCGCGCTCGCCGGCGGCCAGGACGGCGGGGCCCCCGGGCTGACCGACCTGATCGGCAGCGAGGCGGGCAAGACCGGCATCCAGGCGCTGCGCGACGTGCAGGACGTCAACCTGCTGGTGCTGCCCGAACTGGCCGGCTACGCCGACGTGGACGACGCCGTCACGGTGGTCTCGGCCGCCCAGGCGCTCTGCGTGGAGAAGCGGATGTTCCTGATCGTCGACTCGCCGCAGGCGTGGACGACGCTGGACGCCGCCCGGGCCGGCCTGTCCGCCTTCGACTCGGTGCGCGGCGACCACGCGGCGCTGTACTTCCCGCACCTGGAGCTGGTCGACCCGCTCACCGGACGGCTGCGCGCCTTCCCGCCGTCCGGCACCGTCGCCGGGGTGATCGCGCGCACCGACGGCCAGCGGGGGGTGTGGAAGGCCCCGGCGGGCACGGAGGCCGGCCTGCCCGGGGTGCGCGCCCTGACCGTCCCGATGACGGACCGGGAGAACGGCCTGCTGAACCCGCTCGCGGTGAACTGCCTGCGGACGTTCCCCGTGGTGGGCCCCGTGGTGTGGGGGGCCAGGACCCTGGCCGGCGCCGACGTGCTCGGCTCGCAGTGGAAGTACGTGCCGGTGCGGCGCCTCGCGCTGATGCTGGAGGAGAGCCTCTACCGCGGGACGAAGTGGGTCGTGTTCGAGCCCAACGACGAGCGGCTGTGGGCGCAGATCCGGCTGAACGTGGGCACGTTCCTGCACTCGCTGTTCCAGCAGGGCGCGTTCCAGGGCACGTCCGCGCGCTCGGCCTACTTCGTCAAGTGCGACCGGGACACCACCACCCAGGACGACGTCAACCGCGGCGTGGTGAACGTCGTGGTCGGGTTCGCGCCGCTCAAGCCCGCGGAGTTCGTGATCGTCAAAATCGAGCAACTCGCCGGACAGTTCGAGGTTTAGGATCTCCATGGTCGAGTTCACCGTCAATCCGCACCGGTTCGATCCGTACAAGAACTTCAAGTTCCTGGTCGTCTGGGACGGACGGGTCGTCGCCGGAATCAGCAAGATCAGCCCGCTCAAGCGCACCACCGAGGTGGTGAAGCACCGCAGCGGGGGCGATCCGAGCGCGCCGCGCAAGTCGCCGGGCCGCACCGACTTCGAGGCGGTCACCCTGGAGCGCGGGGTCACCCACGACCCGGAGTTCGACCGCTGGGCCAACAAGGTCTGGATGGTCGGCGCGGGCCGCGGGGCGGAGGTCTCGCTCCGGGACTTCCGCAAGGACCTGGTGATCCAGGTGCTCAACGAGGCCGGCCAGGTGGCGGTCGCCCACAAGCTATACCGGGCCTGGCCGAGCGAGTACCAGGTGCTGGGCGAACTGGACGCCAACGCCAACGCGGTGGCCATCCAGAGCCTCAAGCTGGAGGTCGAGGGCTGGGAACGGGACGAGGAGACGCCCGAGCCGGAAGAGCCATCGTTCCAGCAGCCGGCCTGAGGGGCCTGAGCGCGATGGAACTCGCGGGGGAGGCGGCCCTGTTGGCCACCTGGGAGGCCGGGGTGGCGGCCGGCCGCAGCGGGCGGGCCCTGCTGCTGCACGCCGTCGCCCGGCCCGCCGCCGGGCCGGAGGAGCTGCTGGCCGTACCGGTCGGCGAGCGGGACGCCGAACTGTTCGGCCTGCGCGGCGAGTTGTTCGGTGAACAGCTCACCGTACGGGTGGGCTGCCCGGGGTGCGCCGAGGAGATGGAGTTCGACTTCTACGCCGGACAGGTGGTCGGTGCCGGTCGACCGGCCGCCGGGCCGCTGCGGGTGGAGTCGGACGGCTGGCGGGTCGGCTTCCGGCTGCCCACCACCGGCGACCTGGCCGCCGCCGAACGGGCCCCCGCGGGCGAGGCCAGGACCGTCCTGCTGGAGCGGTGCGTCCTGAGCGCCGAGCACGACGGGGAGCCGGTGCCCGCCCGGCGGCTCCCCGAGCCGGTCCAGCGGCAGGTGGCCGAGGCCGCCGCCGCGGCCGACCCCTGCGCGGACGTCCGGCTGAACCTCGGCTGCCCCGACTGCGGCCGGCAGTCCCTCGCCGAACTGGACATCGCCTCCTACCTCTGGGAGGAGCTGGACGCCTGGGCCCGCGCGACCCTGCTCGACGTCCACCTGCTGGCCACCGCCTACGGCTGGAGCGAGCCGGAGGTCCTGGCGCTCAGCCCGCTGCGGCGCCGCTACTACCTGGAGCTGTGCGCAGATGCCTGACTACTTCGACCGCCTGGTCGCGAAGGGCGGCCCCGGCGGGGACACCGTCCGCGTCCGGCCGCGCCTGCCGGGGCCGTTCGAACGGATCGAGACGCTCGGGGCGGCGCCGCCGCCCGTCGGGGAGGCCGCCGCGTCGGGCCGGGAGGTCGGACAGCCCGGGCCCGCGCCACTCCCCCGGCCGTCGGCGGCACCGCGTCCGCTGCCGTCCGCGGGGCCGCTCCGGCGGGCACTCCGCGAGGCGCCGCCGACTCCTCCGGCCGCGCTCCCGCTGCCGCGCACGCCGCTGCTGGTC